>CAJUMM010000001.1 GCA_910586955.1 uncultured Lachnospiraceae bacterium
TGAAGGTTGTTAAGAACGCCCTGCTCCGGGTCCAGAAGACAGTCAAGGAACATCTTTATGCCCTCTGTGTAGGTAGGGATGCACTGGCCTTCCCGCAAAATACGGAATCCGTCCGGTTTCCCGAAATGGAAGATGGCGTTGTCCCGGCTTCCCACCCGTTCTACTTTTCCTTCTGCCAGGACTTCGTCGCCGGGCATGATGAACAGTTTAAATTTCAGTGAAGTACTTCCTGCATTGCATACTAAAAGTTTCATAAAACCTCCCCTTGTGAATATTATTATTTTTATAAGTATAACAAAAACAAACTTGCCGTACAATAAGAAAAAACAGCAGGCACCCGCATTGGAAGGGAGGCTGCGGAACTGGAATAGGAGGCAGAAGTTTGACAAAAATTGCTTTTTTTGATACCAAACCCTACGAGCAGGAGGTATTTGAGCGCTGCTGCAAAAAAGATATGGAAATCAAATTTATGGAACACCGCCTGAACAGGGAGACGGTAGATTCCGCCAAAGGCTGCGACGTAGTGTGCGCCTTTGTAAACGATAACCTGGATGAGACCGTTATGAAAGGGCTCAATGAGATGGGAGTCCGGCTGATTGCCATGCGCTGTGCAGGGTTTAACAACCTGGCCCTTAAGGCTCTTGGAGATCTGCGGGTAGCCCGGGTTCCCGCCTACTCCCCTTATGCGGTGGCGGAACATGCCATGGGAATGCTCCTGACCCTGAACCGGAAGATTCACAAGGCGTACAACCGCACCCGGGAGTATAATTTCAGCCTCAACGGACTGACGGGAGTGGATCTTCACGGAAAAGTCATGGGCGTAGTGGGAACCGGAAAGATTGGCCGGGTATTTATCGATATCTGCCGGGGATTCGGCCTGAAAATTATAGCCTACGATCCGTATCCCCTGGATGGGATTGAATATACGGATCTGGATACCCTGTTCCGGGAGAGCGATTTTATTTCCCTCCACTGTCCCCTGACGGATGACAGCTACCATCTGGCCAACGAGAAACGCTTTGCCATGATGAAAGAAACAGCAATTCTCATCAATACCTCCAGAGGAGCCCTGGTGGACAGTGTGGCTCTGGTAGAAGCCTTGTGGAACCGGCGGCTCCGGGCGGTTGCCCTGGATGTGTATGAGGAAGAAGTGGGATATTTCTTTGAGGATCGTTCCGGGGAAGTGGTGGATGACGCTACCCTTCAGCTTCTGGTATCCATGCCGAATGTGCTGATTACCTCCCACCAGGCGTTCCTGACAGAAGAAGCACTTTTCAACATTGCCGACACTACCATTGGAAACATCGAAGAATTTTTTTCCAAAGGGACTATCACCCACGAAGTAACAGCATAGCATATGGTGTTAAGAATTTCTTCCGAGAGGCCTGGGAGAGAAGAATTGGCAGACACAAGGGAAAATCGATAATATATCTATTTTGAATTGTATAAAATTCCTCCATTTACAAATACTACTTCCAGAAATGGTTAGCACAGTAAATGGAGGAATTTTTTATGAAAGCTACAGGAATTGTCAGAAGAATTGATGACCTGGGAAGGGTGGTCATTCCAAAGGAGATTCGAAGGACGCTGCGTATCCGGGAAGGCGATCCGCTGGAAATATTTACCGATCGGGAAGGGGAAATTATATTAAAGAAATATTCTCCTATTGGGGAGCTGGGGCTTTTTGCAAAGCAGTATGCAGAGAGCCTGGCCCAGACTACCGGCCTTATGGTCTGTGTGGCGGATCGGGATGCGGTGATTGCGGCAGCCGGCGGCGCCAAGAAGGAATATATGGGAAAGGCTATCAGCAAGCAGCTGGAGGATGCCATCCAGGAGCGTGAAAACGTACAGGCGATAGTGGGAGAACGGCGGTTTGTGAAAATTGTGGATGAAGACATGGACGACTGTGCCTCCCAGACCATCAGCCCCATTCTCTGCGAAGGAGACGCTATCGGGGCGGTTATTCTCTTCTCCCGGGATCCCAAAGCCAAGATGGGCGAGGTAGAGCAGAAACTGGCTGTGTCTGCAGCGGGATTTCTGGGGCGGCAGATGGAGCAGTAATCATATGGAAATGGGACAAAAGCGCTGTCAGGGCATACGCCGGCAGCGCTTTACCAGATCTTCCAGCTCTTCGTGGGTCTTTGCAATGGCGTCCTGGACTTCGATTTTCTCTTCCAGCAGCTCGTAGACCCACCGGCATACCACGGCGTCAATGTCATTCTGGGACAGGATGGCATGATTTCCCAGAGCCGGCGGCAGGGTGGGTTTGGTATACTGGTAGGTAGAATGGTACAGGGGCAGCCAGGGGTAGAGCTTGATCAGCTCGTCGTTGGTGTAGGTGGATGTGATGGCGGACTGGCCGCCTAACAGGGCGAAATAGTTGGCAATCTGTTCGTCGCAGATCCACTTGAGGAAGGAAAAGGCTTCTTTTTTCCGGCCGGAACGGCTGCTGATGCCAAGGCTCCATCCTCCCAGAATCGGGCTGCGGCCGGGAATATGGTGGTAGCCGATGGAGCCGGCCATACTGCTTTTGCGCAGATCTGCAATATCCGTCAGGAAAGAGGGGTAGGTAATCAGCATGGCGGTTTCACCCTTTAGGAAATCCTGCACAATGCTCATGTCTGTGGCAGTCCGGTAGTCCGGCTTGGCCAGACGGACGGAGCGCAGGAGATTGATGTAGGCTTTCAGGGAGGAGTCCCGATCCAGGCAGACATTCCCCCGGTTGTCAAAGAGACTTCCGCCAAAAGCCCGCAGGCGCATATAAAGTTCCGGTGCCAGGCATTCGTCGTAGGCGGCCGGGATGGAAATGCCGTAGTCGATGGCGTCTGAGTGGTTGGTAAAAAAGTCCGCAATGGTGTTAAACTCCTTTAGTGTAAGGGGGGGACGCAGGGTAATATTGTTCACCCTGGAATAGTCGTTTTTCAGTCCGGGATTTTCAAATAGGTCTTTCCGGTAGTAAAAGATCTGGGGGGCATACATAAAGGGCAGCCCATAGTAACGCTGATTGAAACGGCTGAAATATTTCAGGCAGTCCGGAAGGAAAATACTCAGATCGATTTCCTCTACTTCCGGAGTAATGTCCTCCAGAATATGGCTGGAAGCCAGAACGGAAAGCCAGGGAATATCATACATGACTACGTCGTAGGGTGCCTGGCCGTCTGTACCGTGTTCCTGGAGAATCGCATCGTAGAGCGTATGATGGGGAAGGATATCCACCTGCGCTTTCAACCCGGTCTGGTTCTCAAAGTTTTTCAGAAGCCCGCACAGGGTATGTACCTGGGGAGTATCCAGCATGAGAATGCGCAGGACCGTCTCCTCTGTGCCGGTATGGGATCCCGAAGTTTTTAAGAGAGAACTTTGGGGAGAGCCGTGGTTGGAAATGAGGGTGTCGGGCAGAATAATCTTTTCGTTTTCCTTGGTCAGAGGGGATTTGAGCTGGTCCAGAAGAAGGCCTGCCGCAATATCTCCCAGACGGATAGCAGGGCGCACGGCGGAGACAGAGGCAAAGGAATGGGTGTAAAGGTTCCAGTGCTCCTCCCCCAGGGTAAGGACAGGGATCTGTTCTTTGTGATAACCAAGGATGGTAAGGGCTTCAATAGAGCCGGTGGCAAGGGATTCGGAGGTGGCCACGATGGCGTCCGGTGTCTGGGTGCGCAGAAGCTGGATGGTTTTCCGGAAAGAGTCTTCCTTGCTCAGGTTTGTCTGAATCAGAAAGGAGGGATCCGGATCCAGGCCTTCCTCATGAAAAGAGTCCAGAAAGCCTTTGCGGCAGCCGGCCTCGCAGGAAAAGCTTTGAGGACCGGAGATGAGAAAAATCCTGCGGCAGCCCTGGTCCAGAAGGTGCTTGGTGATACGCCGTATCATGGAATGGTTGTCAAAAGAGACAAAATTGGCATCCAGGCTGTGAATGTCCCGGTCAATGAGTACCAGCGGCCGGTTGTCTGAGGTGAAGTGATCGTAATAGAATTTCCAGTTGTCCGGCTGGCAGGACACCAGCAAGAGTCCCCGGATCTGCTTTTTCAGGAAATTATGGAGAATGGTCTGCTCAAAATCCGGGATGTCGTAGGAAAAAGCCAGGTTGGTATAATATCCGGTATTCTGAAAAGCGCTCTCAATTCCCTGGAAAAGCTGTACATAGTAGGAATCGTCAAAATTCGGCAGGATAACGCCGATATCAGAATAGGCTTTGGATTTCAGGCTTTTAGCCGAAAGGTTCTGGGAGTACTGCAGAACGTCAATAGCCTCCTGGATTTTGGCAGAGACAGCTCTGCTTACGGGTTTGGTCTGGTTCAGATAATTGGAAACGGTGGCAATGGATACGCCGGCCATGCGAGCTACGTCTTTGATGGTTGCCATGAGAATATTTTTCCTTCCTTCAGATTATGAAGCGGTTTCCTTATTAGATAACATATAGCACAAAAATTGGGAATTGTAAAGTGAAACGTTTAAATTAAATTTAAGTTAAAAAGAGTAAAAAGAATTGACTGGGGAAGAGAAAAAAATTAAAATAAGAATCAGGTAGTAAATTAAAGAAACAAAGGAGGAATGTTACATGAAAAGAGTAATTGCGTTACTGATGGCTGCAGTTATGATGACAGGACTGGCTGCCTGCGGTTCCAAGGAAGAGCCTGCTCAGGCACCTGTGGAAACTCCGGCGGAGACAGAGGCGCCTGAGGAGACACAAGAACCTGCGGAGGCGGCAGGGGATGTGCAATCCCTGAAGATTGGCGTGTCTATCATGGAATTGACGGCTTACACCTGGTTCCAGGGCGTAATCGACGGCTGCAATAACTGGATGGCGGATCATGGAAGCGAGTACGGGGTGAATATGGAGTTTGACTTTGAAGATTCCAGATCCGATGTGCAGACCATGCTGGATAATGTGGGAAATATGATTTCTGCAAAATGTGACGGCATTATCCTGTTCCCGGCAGACGCATCCTCTGCAATTCCTACTATGAAAGAGGCAACTGCCGACGGAATCCCCTTTATCGTCTGTGATTATGCCCAGGAGACATCTTCCGATGCAGATGTAGTGTGGTCCACCTTCGTGGGGCATGATATGAAATCCCTGGGAATCAAGGCAGGGGAAGAGGCGGTGAAGTATTTGGATACCTTAGGAAAAGACGATCCCGTGTGTCTCTTTATCTCCCGTCCTACTTCCGGGCAGGCTTCTTCGGACCGCTTTGACGGATTTAAGGAAACGGTTCTGGCGAAATATCCGGATGCGAAGATTATCGAGGAAGGCGATACGGGAGCAGGCAACCGGGATTCTGCACAGACCCTTATGGAGAATATACTTCAGAGAGAATCCGTGATTGATGTAGTCTGTGGACACAATGATGCGGAAGTGGTAGGCGCATACAATGCGGCAGTTGCACAGGGACGGAACGAGATCCGCTTTATCGGAATCGCCGGTGATATCGATGTGCTGAAATGGCTGGAGGAGGGCAACGAGATGTGGCTGGCAGAGGTTCTGCAGGATCCGGCCATTCTGGGCTATCAGGCGACGGACGCCATTTACCGGGTCCTGGTGCTTAAGGAAGAGCTGCCTGAGAAATATGATCTTCCGGATCCGGAAGCAATCACCAAAGACAACATTAAAGATTATGACTGGAAAAACTGGGGATGGCTTGGCTGACGAAAGATGCAGATGAAATAGGCAGTAAAAGACGGCGGGCATTTTAACCCGCCGGCTTTTATATCACAGGTGTTTGTGATTGGATGAGAAGGAGGTTTCGAACTTATGATTAATTTACTGCCCGAACCGAAACGGCTGATGGAAAAGGGAGGGTTTACCGCAGCATTTAAACAGATTTTCCTGGATTGTGAAGGTGAAGAGGAGCTTTTGGAGCTTGCCCGCCTGCGTTTTTGGAATTGCCCGGGACTTACCGTAGCAGCCCGGGAGGGGGAAGAGGCCTTCCGCCTTTGTGTTAGGCGTTCCCTGGAGGGAATTGAGGTTGAGAAGCCGGAGCTTTTCCGGGAACAGGGTTACGATTTGGAGATTGGAGAGAGAGAGGCAGTTCTTAGGTTTGAGAATAACGCAGGTTTTGTCAACGGCATCACCTCATTGAAACAGATCCTTGCGGAGGAGGAGAAGGGATTTTGCCTGCCTCTTTGCCATATTACGGACTATCCGTCCCTTCCGGTGCGTGCTATTGCCCAGACATTCTCCTGGTATGCGGGCTATGGAAGGTTTGGATTTGACAGTCAGCTATGGGGTTATGAGGACTGGGTGCAGTATCTGAATATCTGCCTGGATAATAAGATCAATCAGTTTAACCTGGTGATGTACGGTTACTGGCCCTTTGATCTGCCGGGGCATCCGGAGACGGTTTTCCGGGATGTGCCCATCAAGATCTGGAATGCGGAGAACCGGCGCTGGCTGACGGTGCGCTATACCCATCCCAATCTGGAAGAACCCTTTATGGATCGGTTTATCCGGCTGGCTCATAGATTTGGCGTGAAGATTTTTGCCTATGTGGGTTTAAATTCCTATAACGGAGCATACACCATCAAGCACCCGGAGGCGAGAATGAAACCGCCCAAATCCAGCGGATTCCTAAATGATTTTGATTCCCTGTGTTTAAGCTATCCGGGGACGGTGGACTACATCATCGAGTCCATGCAGCAGATTGCCAGGCTGGGATTTGACGGGTACACCCTGGAGGAGAGTGAGGAAGGATTCTGGTTCTGTGAGTGCGAGGGCTGCAAAAAGCGCTGGCATGACACGACAAACACGCCTGGAGAGGCGAAGCACAAGGCCAATATGTGGCTGCTTAAGAAAATCTATGATGCGGTCCGGGAGATCAATCCGGAAGCGGTGATTGGTATCCGGGCTTTCCGCCAGCCGCCTCTCGAAAAAGATCCGGCTTTCTTGAAAGAGTGCGTGGATTCCATGCCGGAGGATATCATGCTGTTCTGGGCGCCGGGACTCTATGTGCCGGAGGGAGAGTTTACCAAGTGGTGCGATGCTTTCGGAAAGGAACGGATCTGGGCCCGGGATACAGAGTCCAATTCTATTACCTCCACCATGGGGCGCCTTTACCGGACCTTCCGCTCCAACCTGATCCGCTATGAGGATGAGGCCAACGAGCAGGTAATTGAGACGGATATCCGCCAGCACAAAGGCAGCGTTCGCATGGGGGTCCACGGAATCAACGGTTTTATGTTTGAGTGGTACGGCCTGTTTATGCACTTGTTTGCCCACGGAAACTATGGATGGGGCTCCATGATGGAGGAGGAGGAGTTTTACCGGAAGGCCTGCCGGCTGAATTTTGGAGAGCTTGGGGACACCGTGCTCCATGTGATGAAGTCCATGGTGACCATTCACGAGAGCCAGATCCCCTTGTATACCACACCTTTCCCCTTCCAGAAGAACAAGATGACGGACGCAGATATTCCGGCAATTATGGCGGCTAAGGAGAACCATCCCAAGCTGATGGAGGAGATTGAGATGCTTCGCCGGAAGGCTTATGAGGATCCGAAACTTAGGCCCTGGCTTCCGCACTTTGACAAATGGTCCAATGCAGAGCGCAGGAACGAGGTAATTTACGATCTGGTTCTGGCGGCCCTGGATTACGAGAGGGAGACGGATCCGGAGAAGAAGGATCAGCTGCTTGATCAGATTTTATATTACAATGAGAAGGATTTTGATATTGCCAAGGAGATGTTCTTTGATATCAATCCGGTGAATGAGACAGGGGTGAGCAGCTGCATGTTCCCCTATCATGAAATGAAGCGGCTGATCCACAACATCCGCCATCCCGAAGGGAAGGATGAAAATATTATCTGTTCCGGAGTGGAGGCTCTGGGATGGCTGTGGCTGTAGGCGGAAGGAGCTGGGAAAATGAGTGACAGAAATACAGACAAGACGCCGCTGATTGAAATAAAAAACTGCACCATGGAATTTCCCGGCGTAAAAGCCCTGGACGGAGTAAATTTTACGCTGATGCCTGGGGAATGCCATGCGCTGGTAGGTGAAAACGGCGCGGGAAAATCTACCCTGTCCAAATGTATTACCGGGGAGAACCGCATGACAAAAGGTGAGCTCTTTGTCAAGGGTGAAGCTATCAAAATACCTTCCTACGGTGTCAGGGAATCCCAGAAGCGGGGAATTGCTATTGTGCATCAGGAATTTACGCTGATGAGCGATATGAACGGCGTGGAAAATATCTTTGTAGGACGTTATGAGAAAAAACACGGGTTTATTGACTGGAAGGCATTGAATCGCAGAGCCCGGGAACTTATGGATTTCCTTCAGTGCGATGTGAACCTTCATGTGCCGGTGAAAAGCCTGAGGACCGCGGAGAGGCAGATTATACAGCTTGCCAAGGCACTTTTGGAAGAGCCTCAGATTATTATTTTCGATGAGCTGACGGCCGTTCTGCAGGAAAAGGATATTCAGAATATTTTCCGTATTGTGGGAATCCTGAAGGAAAAGGGAATCGGAATCGTCTATATTTCCCACCGCCTGGATGAGGTGTTTGCCTGCTGTGATTCTTATACAGTGCTCTGTGACGGACGGTATATCAATTCCGGAAAGGTGGCGGAGATTGACAACAGCCGGCTGGTAAAGATGATTATCGGCCGTGAGCTGGCCAATGTCTATCCTCCGGTGAACGAAGATCTGGGGGAGGTGATTCTGGAGGTAAAGGATTTAACGGCCCCCAGAGCCTTCCGCAACATTAATCTAACTGTGCGGGCCGGGGAAGTGGTGGGGCTGGCAGGACTTCTGGGAGCCGGAAAGACGGAACTGGTCCAGGCGATCTTCGGAAATCACAAGATTGTAAGCGGGGAGATCCTGGTGAAAGGGATGCCGGTTCGTGCGAAGAAGCCCTATCAGGCTATCCGGCTGGGCATGGGCCTGGTGCCGGACGAGCGGCGCACTCTGGGACTGAATATGAAATTTGATATCAAGGATAATACTACGCTGCCTTCCATGAAGCTGTTCCGGAAGTGGGGCATTTTCCAGGATCATGAAGCGGAGGCGAAGGCCGCTTACGACATGAATGAGAAGATGAACCTGAATTATTATTCCCTCTGGCAGAACGTGAGGAAACTGTCGGGAGGAAACCAGCAGAAGATTGTAATTGCCAAGTGGATACTGCGGGATACGGAGATTTTCCTGCTGGACGAGCCCACAAGGGGAATTGACATCGGAGCCAAGTTTGAAATATACAATCTCATCCACCAGCTGACCAAGCAGAAGAAGGCCGTGATCCTGGTATCTCCCGAAATGGAAGAGCTGATTGGGCTGTGCAACCGCATCTATATTATGTATGAGGGAGTTATCATGGATGAGGTGGAGGGGGACAGGAAGACCCAGGAGGTAATTATCAATAGTTTGTTAGGAGTGAATGCGGAATGAGTGATTACAAGACAAAATCGAAAAAATACAGCGGAGGCTTCAAGGCCCTGCTCAGCGACTGGATGATCCTGTTTCTATTTATTGCCCTGTTTGCCCTGTGCTGTCTGAACAGTAATTTCCGCACTGTCACAAACATTATGAATGTGCTGCGGCAGGCATCCTTTGTGGCCATTATCGCCATGGGTGAGTTTTTCGTGATTTTGATAGGGGAAATGGATATGTCCATATCCTCCATTATCGGCATGGTATCCATCTTTTTTGCCGGATTTGCAGTAAAAACAGGCCTTCCTATCTGGCTGGCGTTTCTGCTGGTGGTGGGTATGGCGGCTCTGGTAGGGGTTGTGAACGGCTGTCTGGTGGTATACGGGAAGATGCCGTCCTTTATTGCGACCCTGGTGGTTATGAATATGCTTAAGGGCATCAATTATATCTACTCCGACGGCCTGCCCATCTCCGGACTTCCGGAAAGCTTTGGGAAAATGGCCTTGGGCAGAGTAGGGATTTTCCCCATTGCCGTGATTCTGATGCTGGTAACAGCGTTGATTCTCTACATATTTACGGCGCACACAGCCGTAGGGCGCAGCTTTTTCGCAGTGGGCGGCAACAAGGAGGCTTCCAAACTGTCAGGGCTTAACGTTACCTTTGTGGCAATTCTGGCCTTTGTCATGAGCGGCGTATTATCCGCAGTAGGTGCTTTGGGCCTGACTTCCCGGACCTTGTCGGGAAACGTGACACTGGGGGACAACCTGCTCTTTGATGTCATGACTATCTGCGTACTGGGCGGAACCTCCCTGACAGGAGGCCGGGGCCGCGTAGTGGGAATCGTAATCGGCGCTTTATTCCTGCAGGTGATTTCCAATATCATGGTACTTCTGGGAGTGAATACCTACTGGCAGTGGGTGGTTAAGGGAGTTATCCTGGTGGTGGTTGTGCTGATCGATTCTTATTCCAAGAAAGATGAATAAAACAGCAGGCGCTTTAGATAGGAGGCGTATGCGGAACTTCAAATAGCAGGAGGGCTAGTATGGGTTACGGAAAAAAAGTATGGGTGTTCCCGGATGCGGAGCTCCCCCCGGAAGGCGTAAACGCCATACCGGGACATGAATCCATTATTATTACCAATACGGGAGATCGGGAAGCGCATATTAAAATCACCCTTTTTTATACGGATAAGGAACCTGTTACAGGTATCTGTATTACGGTGGGGGCCAGGCGCGTCCGGTGCCTGCGGACCAATGAAGAAAAAGATTTCGGGGTACACAGGGCAGATTTCGGAGAACAGTATGGTATTATGCTGGAGAGCGACGAGCCGGTGGTGGCCCAGTACGGGCGTGCAGATCCCCGGGCGGTGGCATTCTACACCACCCCGGGTTATTGCTGCAATGGAAACTGAAAACTGCGGAACACGAAACAGCGCAATCCCGTACAATGCCCAGAAGGATTTGCAGACGCAAGAGCGGCTGAAAATTCTTCTAGTAAAGGGGCATTGGAAGGGATGAAGCGGAACTCTAAATAGTAGAATCCCGAACAGCGCACAGAAAGAGTTACGGATGCGGAAGCGTCCGGAAGTCTTTCTAGTGGAGGTGTGCTGGGTAGGATTCTACGGAACTCTAAATAGGAGGAATATATTATGGCAGAACACGGATCGATCCGTATCCCGGATCACGAGTACAAGGAGAGAGCCCGGAGGGCGGCAAAGATTATTCAGAGAGAGGGCCTGGATGCCCTGATTGTCAATTCCAACGAGGCAGATTATGCAAATGCCCGCTATTTTTCCGGCTACTGGTCTCTGTTTGAGCGCAGCGGCGTGGTGATCGCCCCCACAGGAGAGGCGGCATTGATGGTGGGACCGGAAAGCAAGGAGTTCGGAGCAGATCGCTCTAAGATTGAGAAGATCTTTGTTCTCAAAGCCTATCGCGAGGGGGCGGATCCCGCATACCCGGAGCTTCAGGCGGATACCTATCAGGATGTTTTCAACTCTCTGGGAATTAAGGGAAAGAAGCTGCGCATCGGCGTGGCCAGCTACCTGGATACCTCTGTGGTGATTATGGAGGCGATTAAGGATGCGTTCCCGGAGGCGGAGATTGTGCGGGCGGATCACATTATGGTAGAGCTGCGCTCCATTAAGACAGCCAATGAAATTAACTGCCTGACAGAAGGATACCGTATTGCGGAGCTGGCGACCCAGCAGGTGATCAAGGAGATACGTCCGGGTATGACGGAGCTGCAGATGGTAGGCGTGGCCCAGAGGGTGATTTATGAGAACGGAGCAGAGTACGAAGGACTTCCTATGTATGTATTTTCCGAGGCGTCCACCCGCCATGCAATTTCACGTTCCAGCTACCGGAAATTTGAGAAGGGAGATATTGTACAGCTGAATCTTTCCGCAAAGATTGACGGTTATTCTGCAGCTATCGGTTATCCCATCGTGCTTGGCAAGCTGGAAGGGCGCCGCAGGGATGTGGTGATGTTCGGTCTGGAGGCACACCGCTGGACCCAGAAGCAGGTAAAAGCGGGAGTACAGGCAGCGGATATTGCCAAGGAATTCTATCAGTATTATGTAGATAACGGATTTAAGGATAATTTTGTCTACGGTCCCCTGCATGGAACCGGCATGATCGAAGTGGAGGCGCCTTGGGTAGAGACCAGTTCTAACTATGCCCTGCAGCCGAATATGACTTTCCAGATTGACACCTTTATTTCCACAGATACCTTTGGAGTCCGCTGGGAGAAGGGTATTGCAGTCACCGAGGAGGGCTGTGCGTCCATGTGTCCGGAGATTGGGAAACTGTATGAGCTTACATTTTAGGAGGTAGTCTTTATGCAGATGGTTGATATGTTCTTCCAAGAGCTGGAGGATGCAAAGAAGCGGAAGGTACCCTTTATCATTCCCATTGGGACCATTGAGTACCATGCCCTTCATGCAAGCTGCGGTACAGATACCATGGTGATTACCGGAGTGCTCCGGGAGCTGGAAAAGACAAAGGAAATTGTGGTATGCCCGCCCATCTGGTACGGAGTGGCCAGCTATGCGGTGGCAGGGCCTGGGAGCGGCACGATTCATGTTGACGTGGATGTCTATGAGAGCTATATTTATTGTATCCTGAAGTCCATGATCTACGGCGGCGTGAAAAATATCTACTGCATTGCCCACCACCAGACAGAGGAGGCAGGGCTGATGCCCATGACCCTTGCCTGCCATAAGGCGGCGAAAAAGGTAATCATGGAATATATGGAGGATACCAGGGGACAGGGATGGTGGGGCAGCAACGACTATGCCGATTACTATGAGAATCTTGGTTCCGGCGACGATCCCTTCTCCTATATTAAAGTGATTCCCCTGCTCTCGGCGGAGGCCCAGCACAAGTGCGGCGGTTTCGACCATGCAGGAAAATTTGAATCCAGCCTCATGTATGCCCTGTACCCGGAACACGTGGATCTGGAGCGCGCAAAGCTGAACACAGAGTGGTTTGCAAAGAATTCCATCGAGACCAGCATGGAGCTGGGGAAGCACATGGTGGGCTGCGCCCTGGAGTCTTTGGAAAAAATGATTGTTTAATTCGTCAGGAGAAAGCCGGCGGATGGGGAACCGGAATAAAAGAGGAATAGGAGAAACAGATGACGGAATGGGAAAAAGCGGAAGCGGGAATTTTGTATGATGCAAAGGGCGATCCGGAGATTGACAGGGGCCGGAGAAGGAGTCAGGAGCTGAGCTTCGACTACAATTCCCTGCGCCCCTCCCAGATAGCAGAGCGGGAAGAGATCGTCCGGAAAAATTTTAAAAAGACGGGGAAGAAATTCTTAATCGAGCAGCCCTTCCATTGCGATTTCTGGGAGAGGGTCAGCATTGGGGAGAATTTCTATTCCAACTACAATTTTATTATTCTGGCGGGCAATCAGATAGAAATCGGGGACAATGTCATGTTTGCCCCGGACTGCGGCCTCTATGCGGCCGGTCATCCCTTTGACGTAGAAACACGGAATGCGGGCCTTGAGTACGCCTGGCCTATCCGCATCGGGAATAATGTGTGGATTGGGGGCGGCGTCAAAATTATGGGCGGTGTAACCATTGGTGACGGCAGCGTGATCGCAGCCGGAAGCATTGTGACAAAGGACATTCCCGCCGGTGTTCTGGCGGGAGGGAATCCCTGCCGGGTGATACGGAAGATTTCAAAAGAGGATGATAGGAAGTATATGGAGGGATTGGTAAAGGCATAGGGTTCCAAAGTTTTCTAAAGTATAAAACGTATAAAACAGAATTACAGAGAAATTCTTGAAACAGGCGGCATGCCATGATAAAATAAGGAAAAGCATATTCGATTTTTCTTATTCCTCATGGCGAATGCCGTCTGTTTTTTCTTGGAGCAACATTAGAAAATCTATGCTTTTGAATTCCCAGAGACATAACAAAAGCAGGAGATTTTCAAGAGAGCCTCCTGCGGAAAAGGAGGAGAGATGAAACAGGATCTTTGTGCAAAGAAATTCTTTTCATCTAAGGAACGGTATGCGGATTTGATCAACGGGCTGGCCTGCCAGGGAAGGACGGTGGTTAAATCAGAAGATTTGCAGGAACTGGACACCCAGACCGGGGCCTGGAGGATGGAAGGCTTTGGAAGGGACGGAAGAAAGGGGAAGGGCAAAGCCCGGGATCTTCATGGTATCCTGGATTTTTCCGGGATCCCGGAGGAGCTGCGGGAATTGGTACAGAACTACCGGATCCAGGTAGTGGAGGTGCGAAAGCTAACGGACACCAGTGTCTTCCATACGGATGTGCGGCAGGTGTTTGACTTTATCCGGTGTTCCCAGGACTCGGAAAAGCTAAGGGAGCTTGTGGAGGGAGATCCGGCGTATCAGGCCATGGAGGAGGACGCCTATGAGATGGCTGCGGCCTATGCACAGGCGGGAAAATTGGTTCAGGTGAAGAATGAGTATAGAAAGGAAGGGAAGATAAATATGTGTGAAGGGTTGGAGGCGTTGATAGCGGAGGGCCGTGAGTGTGGCAGGGAAGAGGGAAGGGAAGAAGGAAGAGAAGAAGGGGAAGACAGCTTTGCCAGGCTGACGGAAATGCTTTTGGAGGATTCACGGATTGAGGATTTACGGAGAGCCACGGGGGATAAGCAGTTCCGAAAAAAGCTTTATGAGGAATATCATTTATTGCAGTCATAAGGCAGGCGTGGAGAGATGCCATTGATATTTGAAGAATGTACTCCTTATTTACAACTGATTTACAAATATGCTATACTTCGTGTATAGCATATTTTTTATTTCGGGAAAACTAGTATAGAAAGATAGATGTACGAAGTACATGGAGGTTGCAGTTATGTGCGGCATTTGCGGATTTATTGGAAAGACCAGGGGAGACTGGAAACGCGAGGAGATCCTGGAGGAGATGAAGGATGCCATCCGGCACCGGGGACCGGATGACGGGGGGACCTGGATGGCGGAGGACGCTGCCCTGGGATTCCGGCGTTTGAGCATTATCGATTTAAATACAGGCGCGCAGCCTATGGAAAATGAGACCGGGGATAAGATTGTGGTATTCAACGGTGAGATTTACAACTACCGGGAGCTGCGGGAAGAGCTTCTGGAGGCAGGCCACGTGTTTAAGACCAAGGCCGATACGGAAGTCCTGCTCCACGGCTACGAGCAGTGGGGAGAGGATATGCTGGGGCGCCTCCGGGGGATGTTTGCTTTTCTGATTTGGGATTCCAGGAAAAAAGAGGCCTTTGCGGCCCGGGATTTTTTCGGTATCAAGCCATTCTTTTATACGCTTTTGGGGGAAAACCTGGTGTTTGCCTCAGAGATTAAAAGTATCCTTAAGTATCCGGAGTATCAGCGGGAATTGAATGAGGAAGCGCTGGAACATTATCTTTCTTTTCAGTACTCCGGTCTGGAAGAGAGCTTTTTCAAAGGAGTTTACCGGCTGGAACCAGGCTGCTGCCTGCGGTATCAGGCAGTGGACGGGACTTTGGATATCCGGAAATATTTTGAGCCGGATCTTAAGCCGGAGAAAGGAAAGAGCGAGGAAGAATGGGTAGCCCAGGTGGATGAATTGATGCGGGATTCTGTCCGGGCCCACAACATTGCAGACGTAGAAATAGGAACCTTTCTTTCCGGCGGGGTAGACTCCAGCATGATAGCGGCGGAGTTTGAGGGAACCCGGGCCTACACGGTGGGATTCAGCCATGAGGGGAGCAAGTACAGCGAAATTGACTTTGCCCGCCAGACGGCCAAGCGCTGCGGGCTTTCCCACAAAGGGCGGGAGATTCAGGAGCAGGAATTCTGGGAGGCAGTTCCCGAGGTTCTCTACTATATGGACGAGCCCCTGGCAGATCCTTCGGCAGTGGCCCTGTATTTTCTGTCGAAAGAGGCGTCCAAGGATGTGAAAGTGGTGATGTCCGGGGAAGGCTCCGACGAGTTTTTCGGCGGCTACCGGATTTACTGTGAGCCCGGTTCTTTAAGAGGATATCAGCGCCTTCCCAGAGGCTTAAGGACGGCCCTTGCGAAACTGGCCCTTCATCTGCCGAAGATGAAGGGGAGGCAGTTCCTGATCCGGGGCAGCAAAACGGTGGAAGAGAGATTTATCGGTAATGCCAATATTTTTTCCTATGAGGAGCGGCGCCAGATTTTGAAACATACCACAGACGCAGTGAGCCCTCAGAGTTTTCTGGCCGGAGATTACAAACGGACGGCAGGGATGGCAGATGAAGACCGGATGCAGGAGATTGACCTGCGCCGCTGGCTGCCGGGGGATATTCTCCAGAAAGCAGACCGCATGAGCATGGCAAATTCCCTGGAGGTGCGGGTGCCGTTTCTGGATCGGGTGCTTTTCCAGGAGGCCCGTCGTCTGCCGGCAGATTTGAAACAGTGCAAGGGAACCACCAAGTATGTCCTGCGCCAGGCGGCCAAACGTTATCTGGATCCGGAGACCAGCGCCCGGCCCAAGCTGGGCTTCCCCATTCCCATCCGCGTGTGGATGCGGGAGGAGAAGGGCGGCTATGAGAAGATCCGCAAAGTGTTTGCCGGGGAGACCGCCGGAAGGTATTTCTACCAGGACAAGCTTATGAAGCTTTTGGAGGATCACAAGAATGGAAAGGCGGATAACAGCCGGAAAATCTGGACGGTATATGCCTTCTGCGTGTGGTATGACGTTTATTTCGGCGGACAGGAGATAGCGGTACAGGCAGGCTGAGAAGATTATAATGAAAGCGGAGCTGTTGCAAACGGAGCGGATTGATTGGCTGCTGGGCATCGGCTCCTTTTTTTGCGCAGGGAACTCCAAAAGACCTGTAAAGTGCTGTTTTATCCCCCTATTTTGCGGCATTGTCCTACTGTAAACTGCATAAAAAAGATATAAAATATGAATAGATTCTAAACAAAATGACGGCCTGAAAAAAGAATTGGAAAGAAGTATCCGGCAGAAGCTACAAAAGAAGGAAAGAGCAGTAATGGAAATACGTACCGGACGGAGAGGTTCCGCCCGGTTCTGTATAAATAAAGATGGAGGGAAAAAGTATGAAAAGAAGAATTGCCATTGTGATGGCCCTTGTGGTAGCTATGAGTTCACTGGCTGCCTGCGGTAAGAAGGAAGCACCTGCAGAGGCTCCGGCCCCGGCGGAGAGCGAAGGCGGGGAGACCCAGGCTCCGGAGGCGGAAGAGCCGGTTGCCGGCGGAGAACTGGAGGATACAGGAGAATTGACTCTTTATTATTCCAACTCTACCGAGTGGGCGGATCCCATTATCCAGGAGTTTGAGGAGCAGACCGGCATCAAGGTAAGCCTGGTGCAGGACGGAACCTCTTCCCTGTTTGCACGTATCAAGGCCGAGGCCGGCAATCCCCAGGGAGACGTTGTATGGGGCGGCGTGATCGATACCTACCGTGCGAACCAGGATCTCCTTCAGCCGTACACCAGCTCTGAGGCGGCAAGCCTGAAGCCTGACGCGGTGGATCCCAACGGATACTACACCGGCTTCGATATGGGGCCCATGGTTATGATTTATAACACCGATTTGATTCCGGAGGATGAGGCTCCCACCAAGTGGGCGGATCTCCTGGATGAGAAATACAAAGGAAAGATTGCCAACGCAGACCCGACGGCGTCCTCTTCCGCATTTGCCTGCATTATGTCCATCATTCTGGCTTATGGTACAGACGATGGCAAGGGATACGAGTTTGTAGAGCAGCTGGTTCAGAATATGGAAGGCAAAGTAATCAGCTCCTCCTCAGGCGTGTACAAAGGAGTGGCAGACGGCGAGTATCTCATTGGCCTGACCTATGAGGAGGCTGCTCTTCGCTACATAGAGTCCGGTGCAAGCATCGCAGTTGTATATCCCGAGGAGGGTACCTCCTCCAGTCCTTCCGGCTGTGCCATTGTGAAGGATTGCAAGAATCCCAAGAGCGCGCAGATGTTCATTGATTACCTGAGCGGCAAGGAAGTACAGTCCCAGCTGGGTGGGCTGAACCGCCGTTCCGTCCGCACAGACGTTGAGGATCCGGATACCATGGAAGCGTGGGAGAACATCAACTTTGTAGATATGGATATTGACTGGACTTCTTCTCATACGGAAGAGTTCAATGAAAAATGGAATGATTTTATCACACAGTAAGAGATTTCAGTGAGGTTGGAAGGGACGGCGCTTAGACGCCGTCCCTTTTCTATGGAGGGAAAAGAATGAGTAGTCAGAGAGTAAAAATTGAAGGCGCTACAAAGGTATATGGAGACTTTAAAGCCTGCGACCATATCAGCCTGGATATCAACGAGGGAGAATTTTTTACCCTTCTGGGGCCGTCCGGATGCGGAAAGACCACGCTGCTTCGGATGATTGCCGGTTTCAACCCCATCGATGATGGAACCATCTATTTTAATGAGAATGTGATCAATCATATTCCGGCGGATAAGCGGAACATCGGAATGGTATTCCAGAATTATGCGATCTTTCCCCATATGACGGTGAAGGAAAATGTGGCTTACGGACTGCGGGCCAGAAAGATCAAGGGCCAGGAGCTGGAAGACCGGACGATGGAGGCCATGAAGATGATGCAGATCGATGAACTGAAGGATCGGATGCCCAGCCAGCTTTCCGGCGGACAGCAGCAGAGGGTGGCTCTTGCCCGGGCCATTGTCATTCATCCCGACGTACTGCTGATGGATGAGCCCTTGTGCAACCTGGACGCCAAGCTGCGGGTTACCATGCGTACCGGAATCAAGAAGATCCAGAAGCAGCTGAATATTACCACCATCTATGTGACCCATGATCAGGAGGAGGCGCTCTCTATCTCGGATCGGATTGCGGTGATTCATGACGGACAGGTGGAGCAGGTGGGGGAGCCAAAGGAGATCTATACCAGGCCGGCCAATATGTTTGTGGCGAACTTTATCGGAACCTCCAGCTTCCTGGACGGAACGGCCAAAGGCGGCGAAGTGACGGTTCTTGGAAAGAAGAAGATGGCTTTTCCTATGGATAAGGATTTTGAGGGGGCGGTAAAGGTGTCTATCCGGCCGGAATATGTGCTGCTGGACGCCCCCAAAGAGGGAGAGATTCAGGGAACTATTACGCTGGCCACCTTCCTGGGCGATTTTATGAATTATGAGATCGAACTGGAGAACAAGCAGATTATTGAGATCAATGAATACACCGACCGCATGGACAATGTCCGCAGAGTTGGGGATTCGGTAAGCCTGAACCTGATGGAAAACAGAATCAGCATTTTTGATGCCAAGACTGAGAAATCGCTTATGATCTAGGGGAAAGGAGCCAGAGATGGAAAAAGCAAAGAAGAAAAAACTGTATGAACGATTTCATATAGAAAAATTTGATTTCTGGACCATTGTAAGCCTTCTGATTGTGATCGTGTGTCTGGTGTTTATCGTGTTTCCCTTTTTGAACCTGATTGTGCAGAGTTTTCACGATACAACTACCAACACCTTTACCATGGAGAATTATCTGAAATTCTTCCAGAAACGCTATTATAAGGAGGCGCTGCGAAACAGCCTGGTTGTCAGTACGGTGGTTACGATTCTGGCAACCTGCCTGGGGGTGCCCTTAGCTTATATTGGAACCCGGTTCAACCTGTATTTAAAACGTGTAATCTATATTATGATTGTGCTTTCTATGCTGTCTCCGCCCTTTATCGGCGCATACGCATGGATTACCCTTCTTGGCCGGGCAGGCTTTATCACCAAGCTGCTGGCGTCCATAGGCATTGAGCTGGGGGAGATCTATGGTTTCAAGGGGATCGTCCTGGTGTTTACCCTGAAGCTGTACCCCATGGTCTACCTCTATGTGTCAGGAGCTTTAGGCAGCATTGATGCGTCCCTGGAGGAGGCCAGTGAGAATCTGGGCGTATCCGGTATACGAAGGATTATGAAGGTGACCTTCCCGGTAATTACCCCGACCATCCTGTCTGCCGCCCTGATGGTATTTATGACGGCACTGGCGGATTTTGGTACACCCAGGCTTATCGGTGAGGGCTACAACACCCTTCCCGTTATCATTTACAAGGAGTTCTTAAATGAGGTGGGAACGGACACCGGCTTTGCCAGCGCTCTCAGCGTGGTGATCATTATCATTGCCCTGGCAGTGCTCTTTGTGCAGAAGCGTTTTGTGGACAGCAAGAGCTACAATATGACCAGCCTGCGCCCGCCCAAAGTAGTGGATCTTCCGGTGCCCAAGAGGATTCTGGCCACAGCGGTGGTATTTCTGGTATCCTTCCTTTCCATACTGCCGCAGATTACAGTGACCATTCAGTCCTTCCTGAAGACCAACGGGCCGCTCTTTGTTCCCGGCGTCAGCCTGGACAGCTACCGGAACGTCATGAACAAGCTGGGGCAGAGTATTACCAATACCTTCCTCTTTGGATTTATTGCCATGGCGATCATTGTGCTGCTGTCGCTCTTTGGCGCCTACCTGATTGTGCGGAGAAAGGGCTTTACGGCGGATCTGATTGATCTGCTGCTGATGTTCCCCTATGTGATTCCGGGTGCTGTTTTGGGTATCTGCCTTACCGTATCCTTTAACCAGGGGCCCATCCTTCTGACTGGTACCATGTGGATTATCATTCTATCCTTCGTGATCCGGAAGCTTCCGTATACCATGCGTTCCAGTGTGGGCATTCTCTACCAGATTGACCGATCGGTGGAGGAGGCATCCATCAGCCTGAGTGTGCCGCCTATGAAGACTTTCTTCAAGACGACGGTGCCCCTGATGATTCCGGGCGTAATCTCCGGTGCGGTGCTGAGCCTGATCAGCGTGATCAATACTCTGAGCGCAACGCTGATCCTGTATACAGGAAAGACGGTTACCATTCCGGTGGCTATCTTCAACTGTGTAAACAATGATGCTTACGGGCAGGCGGCAGCGCTGTCCACCATATTGACCCTGGCAACCATTGTATGTCTGTTGGTATTCAATAAGCTTACTGACGGAAAGGGCAGTGTGGTCTGAGGGGATGCTCTGTGTGTAATTATTGAAAAGAAATTTTGAGAATTATATAATGAAAGCGATCAACGGGAAACGGAGCTTTCACTTATGCAAAAAAAGATAAACGAGAGTTATTTTTACCGCATATTTACCTCTATGTTTGCAGTCTGCCTGGTATCTGTCCTGATTATGGGGTTTGTCACCGGAGGAGTTTTCTACGGCCTTTATGAGACAAACCTGAAGGAATCCTGCCAGGCGACTGCGGAGAGGATCTGCACGTCGGTAGAAAATGTGGTCTGGAGCTATGAGGAGATGCTTCTGGAGCTGGATTCGGATGAGGCGGTCCGCTCTTTTATGAAGGGGGAGCAGCAGGATACCAATGTACTGATGCAGGAGCTGTATATGCTCCGGAACAGCTTTGTAGAAAAGGCAACCATAAGCGCCATACGCCTCCAGGATCGGCAGTGCATTTCTACCTCAAAATATATGATGGCAGATTTAAACGGAGAGTTTCCCAACTGGGGGGTATTCCGGAAAGCAAATATGACGGAGGGCACAGCCCTTTACGCAGTAGCCCGGGATGCGCTTCTCAGTCCGGAGGATCGGATCTGCATGGCCAAGGCCTGCAGGGGAGAAGGGGGAACAGTACAGGGATATCTGCTGGTGGAAATACCCAGAAGTACGCTGGAGCTGCTGGTGGCAGAGGGCTCGGATCAGTATAACACCAGCACGCTGATTGTGAACAAAAGCGCTTCCGTGATTTACCATTCCGGCGGAATTGCCCTGGAAGGTTTGGGAAAAGCGGAGGCTTACGGGTATTCCCGGAAGCTGGAAGCAGGGGAGCAGAATACAGGCCACAATTTTGCTTTCAGCAAAAGCGAAGTGCTGGGCCTGACAATTATGCAGGAGATCCCCTCGGGGACCCTTTCTATCATTATGACGCCCCTGCTTCTGGCTATGGCTGTGGGGGTGCTGGTGATTGTCCTGCTGGCATTTCTGTATTCCCGGCGTCTGGCAAAATCGGTCTGTGATCCCATAGAGGAGATTATAGAATCCATGGGAACAGTGGAAGAAGGGGACTTGTCTGTGCGCCTGAACTTTGAGCGGGAGGATGAGATCGGACAGCTTGGCCGGGCTTTTGACTCCATGACCGGACGGGTGGAGGAACTTATGGAACGGGTGGAGGAGGAAAAACACAGTCTCTGGGTTGCGGAGACCCGCTCTTTAAGTCTTCAGATGAATCCCCATTTTCTGTATAATACTTTGGATTTGATAAAGTGGAATGCCAAACTGGGCAAAAATGAAGAGATTGTAAACATTGCCGTGCTTTTGGGCCGGGTGCTTCGCAGGGTCATGAATACTAAAAGTGATCTGGTGGAAGTGTCCTATGAGCTGGAGATTGTCCATTCTTTTGTGGAAATCCAGAAAAAGCATTACGGCGACCGTCTGGCCATGAGCGTGGATGTGGAGGAAGAGCTGATGGGACTCTACATTCCCAAGCTTGTGATACAGCCTATTGTGGAAAATGCCATTGTGCACGGTTTTTCCGGGACGGCGGAAACCTGCCAGATCCGGATTAGCGGGAAGCTTCGGGAAAATACTTATCTGGTGTTTGAGATAGAAGACAACGGAATTGGGATGACGGAGAGGGAGCTTTCGCATATTCTGGAGTTCCGGCAGGAGGGTATGCACCATATCGGTTTGAATAACGTACAGCGCAGGGCAAGGCTCTTTGGAGACGAAAGCTGCGGAATCGCTGCAAGAAGCCGTCCGGGCCAGGGGACGACGGTAACTTTGGTTTTGAAGGCGGTAGAAAAGCCGGCCTAGAAAGGCAGAGAAAACAGATGATGCGAGTGCTTTTGGTGGAAGATGAGGAACTGATCCGGGAGGGCCTGCGGCTGACGACACCCTGGGGTGAATGGGGGATGGAGGTGGTGGGAGAAGCCGGAGACGGAGAGGAAGGCGCAGAAAAGATTCTTAAGCTTAGGCCGGATATTGTAATTACCGACGTAAAAATGCCCAAGCTTGGGGG
This sequence comes from uncultured Lachnospiraceae bacterium, assembly GCA_910586955.1. Taxonomy (GTDB): domain Bacteria; phylum Bacillota; class Clostridia; order Lachnospirales; family Lachnospiraceae; genus Laedolimicola. The sequence continues at coordinate 22,824 of CAJUMM010000001.1, forward strand.
CCTGGAAATGATTGAGAGATTAAAGGGGAAGACGGACTGCGAATATATTATTTTGTCCGGATATGACGAGTTTGCTTTTGCAAAGCAGGCCCTCCACCTGGAAGTACAGGAGTACCTTTTAAAACCGGTGGATGATGGGGAACTGAAAGAAGCTTTGGAAAATATTTCGGAAAAGATAAAAAAGAAGCAGAAGACAGGGGCCGGGGAAGAGCTGTCCCAGCCCTTGGATGTCCGCAATCTCCAAGACAAATATCTGGACCGTGCCATGAAAATCCTAAGGGAGCGCTATTGGGAAAACCTGACTTTGAAAAGCGTGGCGGATGATCTGCTGATCAGCGACAGCTATCTGGGAAAGCTTTTTAAGAGCAAGACCGGCTATACTTTTCTGGAAATGCTGACATTTTACCGGATCCGGGCGGCTGTGGATTATCTGTGCGGCACAGACAAAAAGGTTTATGAGATTGCGTATGCCATCGGATATAACGATCCGAAATATTTCAGCCGGGTATTTTGCCGTGTAACGGGGATGAAACCTATGGAACTGAAAAACGGCAGGCATTTGCCGGAGGACCATATTTTGAAGCATTTGTAGGAACGGGAAATAAGAACAGGGGAGATTTTCATGGAAACGGAACTTTTGTTGGAAAAAATATGCCGGATTGTGAGAGAGGCGGGAGATTTGATACGTTCCTGCGCTTCTGTGGGAGAGTGCAGGGCAAAAGAGGGAGCGGCTAATTTTGTCACCAGGTACGATTCTATGGTTCAGGAGTTTTTGATTGGAAAGCTCTCTAAATTGGTGCCGGATGCTGTTTTTGTAGGGGAGGAGGATGGTTATTCGGAGGGAAAGATAGAGAGGGGATATACGTTTATCATTGATCCCATCGACGGAACCACAAACTTTATCTGCGGATTTCTGTTCAGCGGTATCAGCGTAGGGCTTTCCCTTCACGGCGTGATGGAGGCCGGGGTGGTATACAATCCCTTTCGGGAAGAGTTGTTTGCAGCCGGAAGGGGAATAGGAGCGTATCTCAACGGAAAGCGCATAGAGGCGGGAAATCATCCTCTTAGAGAGGGGGTCCTCTGTATGGATACGGCGCCCTATACTCCGGAGATCCGGGAGGCGGTGTTTCAGGAGCTTTTGAAGCTTTCCTATCTGTGCATGGATATGCGCAGTCTGGGATCGGCGGCTCTTAGCATCTGTTACGTGGCCTGCGGCCGGAGCGCGGCATATCTTTCCCCTAAGCTCTGCGCCTGGGACTATGCGGCTGCATCTCTGATTCTTGCGGAGGCGGGGGGAAAGATCACCCGGAAGAACGGAGATCCCCTGAAGCTGGAGACGGGTGTTCCGGTGCTGGCAGCAAATTCCAGGGCTCATGAAGAACTTTTGAAAAGCGGGATTCTGCTTTCATAAAAATTCCGGCCGGATAAGAAATTATCCGGCCGCAGTTTTTCATTATGCTTTATCAGTTTTCCTGGTTCATCTGATCCAGAAGCCCTGCCTTTATACGGAACAGCTTGTCTGACAGATCTACGTAGACTTCGTGGGGATTGGTAAGGCGCCGTGTCTCGTCCCAGAGGGTATTCTGTTCCTTGATGCAGTAATCCCGGATATCCATAACGCTGGGAGAGGTATAGACGCATTCCCCTTTCCGGAAAATGGGCACCAGGAGTTCCCGCATATGGTAAGTGCCGCCTTTAAGCTTTGTCTTCTTCCAGGTTTCGATGGAATCGAAAATCAGCAGATCCTGGGATACGTCGAAGGTCTCCTCTGCCAGAGAGATAAGATCCGCGCGGATCTTTCCGGTTTCGTTGTCGTAGATACGGAATACTGTCTTGTTGCCGGGATTGGTAATCTTCTCGGAATTTTCGGAAAGCTTGATCTTGGGGATAAATTCACCCTCTTCATCCAGGACTGCAGCCAGCTTATAGACGCCGCCGAAGGCGGGGCAGTCACTGGAGGTGATCATATTGGTCCCCACGCCCCAGGAGGTAATGGCGGCATTCTGGCCTTTCAAACTGGTGATCAGATACTCGTCCAGGTCGCTGGAAGCAGAGATCACCGCATCCGGGAAACCGGCTTCGTCCAGCATCTTCCGTGCTTTCTTGGACATATAGGCCAGGTCGCCGCTGTCCAGGCGGATTCCGTAGAAGGTCAGGGGAATGCCGGCCTTTCGCATTTCCGTAAAGACACGGATAGCGTTGGGAACGCCGGATTTCAGGGTGTCATAGGTATCTGCCAGCAGGATGCAGGCGTTGGGATAGAGTTCAGAGTATTTCTTAAAAGCCGTATACTCGTCGGGGAAGCTCATAATCCAGCTGTGGGCATGGGTCCCCTTCACCGGTACGTCAAAGAGCTGTCCGGCCAGGACGTTGGAGGTTCCGATGCAGCCGCCGATCATAGCGGCCCTTGCACCGTAGATGCCGGCATCCGGCCCCTGGGCCCGGCGCAGGCCGAATTCCATAATGCCGTCGCCTTTAGCCGCATGGACCACCCGGGCAGTTTTCGTGGCAATAAGGCTCTGGTGATTTACAATGGTCAGGATAGCCGTCTCCACAAGCTGGGCTTCCATAATGGGAGCCACCACCTTTACCAGAGGTTCCCTGGGAAATACCACAGTACCCTCCGGGATAGCGTAGATGTCGCCGGAGAAGCGGAAGTTGCGCAGGTAGTCCAGGAAATCGTCTTCAAAAAGTCCGAGGCTTTTCAGATATTCAATATCGCTGCCGTCGAAGGTAAGGTTCTTGATGTAGTCTATAACCTGATCCAGCCCGGCTGCGATAGCAAAGCCGTTTCCGGAAGGATTTTTCCGGTAGAAGGCATCAAAAACAACCGTTTCATTTGTCTGATTTTTAAAATATCCCTGCATCATGGTCAGTTCGTAGAGATCCGTCAGCAAGGTTAGCTTCATAGTACTCATAATTTTTTGCACGCTCCTTATCTTGCCACTGTCTTGTCAGTAACAAAACAATAGCACATTTCGGGAAAAATAACAAGACAGTCTTCCCTTTTTCGGGAGATTATATTACAATAATGAGAATGTGAAAAGAGGAGAAGAAGAGAATGGTAGATTTTCTGGTACATAAATTTGTGAAAAATTTTGAGTACACGGAGAATGCCCAAGTGCGCACGGAGTACGGTGTGCTTGCAGGGATGGTAGGGATTGTGTGTAATCTTCTGCTTTTCGGGGGAAAGCTCTCTGTAGGTTTGGTGCTCCACAGTATCTCCGTTATGGCAGATGCCTTCAACAACCTGTCCGATGCAGCCTCCTCCGTGATCGGCTTTGTGGGAGTTAAGATGGCAAGCAAGCCTGCGGATCAGGATCACCCTTTCGGCCATGGCAGAATCGAATATATTGCAGCCCTGATTGTATCTTTTCTGGTACTGGAGGTGGGCTTATCCTTTCTTAAGAGCGCGGTGGGGAAAATCCGGGAGCCGGAAGATTTAAGTTTCAGCGCAGTCTCCCTTATGGTGCTTTTGGGCTCCATTGCCGTAAAGCTTTGGATGGGATATTTTAACCGGAAGCTGGGAAAACGGATTCACTCCAAGGTGATGATGGCCACGGCGGCAGATGCCATGGGGGATGTGGTTACTACTTCTGCCACGGTGGCCTCTATCCTGTTTTTCCGCCTTACCGGGATCAATATTGACGGTTTTGTGGGAATTGCCGTGGCTCTGGTGGTTATGTGGGCCGGCATCGGCATTGCAAAGGATACTTTGGAACCCCTTATCGGAGAGGCGGCAGATCCGGAAGTTTATCACAAAATTACGGAGATGGTGGAGAGCTACGAGGGGATTCTGGGCAGCCATGATCTGATTGTCCACAATTACGGACCTACCAGAAGCCTGGCGTCAATTCATGCGGAAGTTCCCAATGACGTGGACATTGAAGTGTCCCATGAGATCATCGACCGGATTGAGCGGGATGCGGTTAAGAAGCTGGGGATATTTCTGGTGATTCATATGGATCCGGTGGCGGTCCGGGACGAACGGGTGACGGCAGTGCGGACGGAGGTGAAAGCCGTGGTGGAGGAGCTTGATTCCCGCCTGTCTATCCATGATTTCCGCATGGTTGACGGGGAGCAGCAGATGAACCTTATTTTTGATGTGGTTGTGCCTTATGCTTATCAGGGAAAAGATTTAAAGCAGCTTCAGACGAAAATTTCGGAAAAGGTGAGGGGCCTGGATTCCAGGTATCACTGCATAATGACCCTGGAAAAGAGTTATGTGGCGGAGGAATGAGAAGAAGAAAGGGTTGGAATAAATGGCAGTCCGTAAAATGCGGACTGTCATTTTTTGTGCTCTGTTTCAAAAATGTTATTTATATAGATAACATTTTTATAATGTTACCTTCTAAAATGGAAAAAATAACATTCAAACAAAATCCCGTCTGTGATAAGGTGTTATTAAATAAAACGAAAGGAGATATATTAACAGAAAATAATATATCAAGGTGCAGCAATGAACAAATATTTTTCTCATTTATTAATCAGGAATAATATTTACCTGATCATTGATCACGACGTATATATGTTCCTGATTATCGGTAAAAAGAAGGCCTGCCTGGTTGATAACGGGTATGGGGTGGGGAATATTATGGAATATGTCCGTACTTTGACGGATAAGCCGGTAATTAACATTCTCACACATTTTCATTATGACCATGTAGGCGGTACCGGGTGCTTCGAAGAAGTATATATGAATGAGCGGGACTGGGAAACATTCTACAGCCGCAATGATAAAAAGAAGCGCTTTGAATATCTCAATCATGAACCGGAATTAGGTTTTGCAGGAATACCCTTAGGAGAATACGCAGCTGATTTTAAAGGGCGCCTTCTGCCGGCAGAAGAGGGGCAGAGATTGGACCTTGGAGAGCGGACCTTAAGGATTATCGAAACTCCGGGCCATACTCCGGGGACTGTCATGGTGCTGATTGAGGAAGAGAGGGTTATCATTTACGGAGATGCCTGCGGCAGAAGGACCCTTCTGGTTACGCCTGGTTCCTCCGCAAGCCGTCTGATTGCATCTTTGTCCCATGTCAAAGCACAGGCCGGGTATTACGATACTATTTGGAAGAGCCATCACGCTTTGGAGTGTCCTCTGGATATGATTGACAATGTGATTGAATGTGCCCAGTCCATACTACAGGGAAGGGATGACAAGCAGCCGGTATCCATGCACGGCAGTATTTATCTGGCTGCACACCGGGTGGACGAGGCGAATCCTATGCAGCCAAGACTGGACGGCAGGCTGGGAAATATTTTTTATACGAAGGAGAACGCCGTTTAAACAGTGCAGCCATAAAAGGAAAAGGAGGGAAGAGGGATGATTAAAGAGGTGCGTTTGGATGATCGCTTAATTCATGGACAAGTTGCCGTCTCATGGACCAGGGCGCTGGATTTGGATGTCCTCCTGGTAGTCAACGATCAGATTGTGAATGATTCCATGCGGAAAAAGGTGCTGAAACTGGCTGTTCCGGCAGGGGTAAAGTATGGATTCCGGAGTGTGGAGGAGGGAATCCGGTTTTTAAACAGTCCGGAAAGCCAAAAATATAAAATTATGGTTTTGGTAAACAATGCGCCGGATGCAGAGCAGATTATGAAAGGAATTCAGGGGGTAAAGAGACTGACTATCGGCGGAGTGCGGAAAGAGGCGCCTTGTATTGCGCCTAGCCTGAACCTGGATGAGGAGGATATCAAAGCACTTTGCTCCTTGATTGAATCGGGAATCCAGGTGGGAATGATGCCGACTCCCGGCGATAAGTTTGTAAATCTGGAACCGTTGTTAAGGCGCAGAGGGAAAGGAGATTCTATATGATACAGATTTTTTTGATTGCTTTAATTGCTGCCATATGCAGAAGCGACAGGCCGTTTTTCGGTATGATGATGTTTCACAGGCCTCTCATTGTGTCTACGCTGGTAGGGCTTGTCTGCGGGGATCTAAAGACGGGAATTATCTTCGGCGCACAGATGGAGCTTTTGTCAATGGGGCTGGTGGGAATTGGCTCCGCCTCCGGAATGCCGGAGATTACCCTGGGCACTGCTCTGTGTACGGCTTTTATCTGCCGCAACGGAGTGAGCAGTGAGCTGGCACTGACCATGGCGCTTCCTATCTCTTCTTTTGCGGCGTATCTCGGATATCTGACCTGGACGCCCCTGGGGCATATTCTGGCGGAGCGGGCTAAGAAAGCTGCTAAGGCAGCGGATATCAGGGTCATGGAGATCTGCCAGTGGGGCGGTTTTCTGACCACATTTATACTTCCGTTTTTTGTAGTATTCTTTGGCTTGCTGCTGGGAGCTCCGGTTTTTGAATATCTTTTGTCTATTATTCCCTCCTGGCTTGCCGAAGGCATCTCAGACGGAAGCTGGATGCTGCCTGCTCTGGGATTTGCGCTGCTGATGAGGCTTACGTTTTCCTGGAAGATGGCCCCGTATTTATTTATCGGATTTATTGCTTCTGCGTTTTTTCAACTTTCGAATGTGGGAATTGCCATGATTGGCGTAGTGATTGCCGCCTTGATATTTGCAAACGAGAAAACAGCCATAGGAGGTGTGAGAGATGACAACGAAATCTAGGGAAAAGCATGTAACCAAGAGAGAACTTGTTTCCGCATTCTGGAGATCGTTTCTGATAACTGCCTGTTTCTCCATGGACCGCATGCAGGCGCCCGGATTCGATTATGCAATGATTCCGGTTTTAAAGAAACTTTATGGGGATGACAAGGAAGCTCTTTCCGAAGCTCTGACGCGCCATGCGGAGGCATACAACAACACATATGCCTGTACGCCTTTTGTGGTGGGGATCGCCAGTGCCATGGAAGAAGAGGCGGCAAACGATCCCTCCTTTGATACATCCTCCATCAATAATATAAAAGTTGCCCTTATGGGTCCTTTATCTGGAATCGGGGATACTTTCTTCTGGGGAACCTTCCGGATCCTGGCAGCCGGTGTAGGGATTGCATTTGCACAAAAGGGTTCTCTCCTCGGTCCGCTGCTGTTTCTGCTGATTTTCAATATTCCCAACATTCTGGTGAGAGTATTTGGAATGAAATATGGGTACCGGATTGGCGCAAAGTCCATTGATGCCCTTATTTCCGGCGGACTGATGGCCCGGGCAACAAAAGCTGCCACAGTACTTGGACTGATTGTCATTGGCGGTATGATTTCCTCTATGGTTTACTTTGATTTGTCCTGGGTGTTAAATATGGGAGATATCACCTTGAATGTACAGACGGATCTGCTGGATATGATATGTCCTAAGCTTCTGCCTCTGCTTTTAACCTTCGGCTGTTACCGGGCTCTCCAGAAGAAAGTGAATCCTGGGTTCATCATGATCTTTATACTGGCGCTGGGCGTAGTGTTAAAAGCCCTTCATATGATTTGAAATGCAGAAACATTTAACGGAGGGAACGCCTTTTCGCCAGCTGCTTCTGTTGCTGTTTCCCCTGCTGCTCTGCAGTTTTATCCAGCAGGCTTATGGGGTGGGAAGCAATGTGATTATATCCAGACGGCTTGGAACGGATGCCGTTGCAGTGATCAACGGCAGTGCCGCAAATCTTATCAACATTTTTTATAATGTTGCCAATGGGCTCAGTGTAGGAGCTATGATTGCGGCCGCCAGGCTGTCCGGTGAAAAAAATCCTTCCGGCTTGAGAAGGTGTATGAAATCAGCCCTGGGGTTACATATGGTTTTTTCCCTGTTTATAACGTTGCTGTACTGGTTTTATGGAAAAAGCCTGCTGTCCTTTCTCTTGGTTCCAGAGGAGCTTCTGGCAGACAGTGTTTCTTATATTAAGCTGTACTCCCTGGGCTTCCCGTTTTATTCACTGGCCATGCTGGTGATTGCCATCCAGAGGGGAAAGGGGGATTTAAAGCAGCCTACGGTGGAGTTGTTAGGGGTCTGCCTGTTAAACATTTTAATGGATTGGCTCTTTGTCCGGACATTGGATCTGGGCATCCGGGGGGCAGCCCTGTCCTTTACCGTCACATATTTTCTGTCAGCGGTTTATCTCACGGGATATCTGCATAAACACTATGGGATTTTATCCCGCCGGACGGCCTTAAGCCTGCCGCATATAAGACTTATTCTTTACATAGGAATACCGGCCTGCCTGGCTTCCATGTTTTACGATGGGGCCAACACGTATACGCAGACGGCTGTGAACAGGCTGGGCAGTACGGCTATTGCGGCAGCCGGCCTGTCATTTAAAATTGAGAATTTTTTTTATATGGTTATGCAGGCCATGGCAACGGCGGCAGTCACCCTGCTGGCAGCCAGCGACGGAGCAGGGCGCAGGGACAGGTTCAAATCCATCCTTACGGCAGCTTTTGCCATCTGCTATGGCCTGGCCGTTTTCATGGGCCTGATTACTTTCCTGGGAAGGGGCATACTTCCGCAGATGTTTACGAAGGATGAGAGTGTGATAGAAATGTGCAGGCAGATTCTGGCTTTTATTGCCCCTCTCTACCTTCTTTATCCGGTTTTGGAAATGCTGCTTGCACTGACTCGGAGCATGAAAAAGGTAGTCGTGCCTACCGTCATTACCCTGGCGGCCTGCCTTGGCAGAATTGTCTGGATTTCCCGGCTTCCCCGGGGGTATTCCATCCTGGAGGCAAAGTTTTCTTATCCCCTCAGCTGGATTATTACGTCCTTTTTGATGCTGTTTTACTGTCTGGTACTGTATCGGTTTTCTAAAGGGAAAACAGGAAGTCATTCCGGACCGTAATCCGGAAGAGATCTTCCGGCTGCATTTTGCCGGAGACAAGCTGTTCCATATCATTTTTGTGATTTACAAGATACTGGAGGATCATATCGAAAGCCCTGGTATCCGGAAGGCTTGTTTCCGGTGAGATACAGACGGCTACGACATATTTTATTTTCAGAAGATTGTTGTAATAGATATTCTGGGCCAGCTCATAGATGTCCCAGAATTCTGTGCTTGTATCGTAGTGGTTAAAGAGAATCAAATAAGTTCCGCTTTTGGGATAAAGGTACTTGATAATTTTGCCTTTTTCCAGAATGCCGGTGAGCATTTTTGGCTGTATGGCCTTTTCCCGGCAGTATTTGTAGGACAGCAGTTCTAAAAACCGGTCAATATCATTGGCTTTTTCATTTTTATAAATCTGAAGCATCCGGCTTGCCTTGGAGACCTGCATCCGGCAGTATCCTTCTGCAAAAATTTTCTCAAAAAGCTGCTCGTCCCCGTCTTTCATAAAGTCCAGTTCCCGGTAACTGACACATTTGACGGGATAATTAAAGTAGGAGGCAATGCCGGAATGGATAACTGCGTCGTATTGGCTGAAATCCAGTTTTCTCATTTCATACAAGTTATAGCATTCGATCCGGCTGATATAAGAACGATAGCGTTTCTCTAAAAATTCTTTGATTATGCGGCTGGTTATGAGGCCTTCCATAGAGGTCACAATCAGCCTCCGCTTTTTGTAGGAAAACGGGATCTGATCAAGGATGTGTTTAAAAACAGCCGCAAAGGACACAACGGTGTCGCCGGAAACCAGCTCTCCGAAATGGTTCTGGAGTTTCAAAATCAGCATTCTGACCAGTTCAAGGGAATAGGGGGAAGCCAGGGATTCGCTTTCTTCCGTGAACCAGAATAAATGCTTTGTGCTTGTGTGATCAAAGGTATGCTCCAGGAAAATTTTCATCTGCAGGGATTCCAGTTCCAGGGCATGCTGTTTAAAAGCCTCTGTCTGAAACAGGCGGTTCCCGGTATCCGCTGTAATTTCCGAAATAATGGTTTGAAAAATGCGGCGGTTCTCTTCCAAAAGGGAGTGGGGCAGGGATTTCAGGCATTTTTCATCCCGCAGATCTATATCCCGGTAGATAACCAGGAGCCTTGCCAGATTGAGGATTTCGGTTTCCATATCCTTTTCAAAGAGCTGTAAAGCTTTGCAGCCTGCTATTTCTCCGGCCAGGATGTACTCATAGGTTTCTTTCAGCCGGCGGACTGCTTCTCCAGGAAGGCGCGGAGGCCTGCCGTTCTTGTTCCTGTTTTTGGCAAGACAGATGTAGGCGGTTAATTTGCTGGCATTTAGTTCTGTCAGCTGTATCCGGCTGCGGCGGAGAATGTGCAGCACCGTCCGGCGGATGATGTGATATTCCTCTTCCTCTGCATAAAAGAAATTCCGGAAGCAGGAATCGGAGGAGATCAGCGTATAGTGCTGGTAAAGACTTACGTATACTTCTACCATGGCGCTGCGCAGATCCTGCTCCTGGCCTTCTATCGTTAAACCTTTGCCGCTTACGGATTTGGTGGAAATATAGTAACTTTTAAAAAATTGGTTTACCCAGGCCAGGTCATTGGTGAGGACGGATTTGGAGACGTATAGTTCTTCTGCCATATCGTCGGTCTTTACAAATTCATGGATAAAAAGTTTTTGCAGAATATAGAGCCTTCTGTTTATGGCTTCAATATTGGCATCCTGGAACAGGATGTGCATTTCAATTAAATTTCTTTTAAACTCATCATATTTTGCCTCGTCCAGAGGGGCTATTTTATAACCCTTGCTTTTGTAAGAGAGGATTTCGGCAATACGTTCTGCTTTCAGCTTTTCATTTATCACGGCGATGTCGTATTTTATAGTTTTGGGCGTAACCATTGCCAGCTGGGCTAATTGAATGGAGGACACGGGCTTTGTATCGCTTATCAGCTGATACAAAATGACTAAATATCTGTTTTTATCTATTACCATAGGACGCTTGCCCCCTTTCATCTCTATACAGTCCGGTTTTTTCAAAGCCTGAATCAGTTTTATTATACTGTCAGGACCATGTTTTGAAAAGCATTTGTGTGCAAATGTGGCAAAAATCCCAGGGTATTTCCGCTGTGTTTTATAAGTACTTCTGGAATTTTCAAAGAATAAAAAATAAATCTTTGATTTTTGGCAAAAATGCGGTATAATCAGAACGTATAAGACAATCTGTCAAGCCCGCCATACGTTTCAGGCGGCAACTCCCTGAATGAGAAATGAAAGCCGTGGAAAAAATCCCTTGGGGGAAAGCCGGATATATACCAGAGAACAGAGATCAGGAGGATGTATAGGATGACCAGAGAGCAGTATGAATCCCTTCCGTTGGCAGAACTGAAGGAGATTGCAAAAGCGAGGAGCATGAAGGGGACATCGACCATGAAAAAGGGTGATTTGATTAACCTGATGCTGGAAAAAGATGCGGAGAGCAGTGCCCCAAAAGAGCCGGAGAAGCGGGAGCGGAGAGCCTCTTTGGAGAGCCGGCCGGAACGGGGGACGGAGAAAGGCGACCGGGGACCGGAGCGCCCGGCCCAGGATATGTCCCAGCTGGACAGCGGACAGGTGGCAAACGGCATTCTGGAGGTGCTGGCAGACGGGTACGGTTTTATCCGGAGTGCCAACTATCTGCCGGGTGAAAACGATATTTACATCAATCCGGCCATGATCCGCCGTTACAATCTGAAGACAGGAGATATTCTCTGCGGGAATATTAAGGTGCGCAGCCAGTCGGAGAAATTTGCGGCTCTTTTGTATTTGAAGTCCATCAACGGTTACAGGCCCGAGGAAGCGGCCAGAAGGCGGAGCTTTGAGGATTTGACTCCCATTTTCCCCAATGAGCGCATTCACCTGGAGCGTCCCGGGGGAAGCACGGCTATGCGTATTGTGGATTTGATTTCCCCTATCGGAAAGGGCCAGAGAGGTATGATTGTCTCCCCGCCCAAGGCAGGTAAGACAACCCTTTTGAAGGACGTGGCCAAGTCCATCACCCGGAACCATCCGGAGATGCGCCTGCTGATCCTGCTGATTGATGAGCGTCCGGAGGAAGTGACGGATATAAAGGAAGCCATTGAGGGTCCCAATGTGGAAGTGATTTATTCCACCTTTGACGAGCTGCCGGAGCATCACAAGCGGGTGTCGGAGATGGTGATTGAGCGTGCGAAGCGCCTGGTGGAGCATAAGAAGGATGTGGTGATTCTTCTGGACAGCATTACAAGGCTGGCCAGGGCATACAACCTGACGGTTCCTCCCAGCGGACGTACCCTGTCGGGAGGTCTTGACCCGGCTGCCCTGCATATGCCCAAGCGCTTTTTCGGTGCGGCGCGGAATATGAGGGAGGGCGGAAGCCTGACCATTCTTGCCACGGCCCTGGTGGAGACAGGAAGCAAGATGGACGATGTGATTTACGAGGAGTTTAAGGGAACCGGCAATATGGAACTGGTGCTGAACCGGAAACTCCAGGAGAAGCGGGTATTCCCGGCCATTGATATTCCCAAATCCGGGACAAGGCGTGAAGATCTGCTTCTGACTCCGGAAGAATTGGAGGCCATGGATATTGTGCGCAAGGGTCTTAACGGCCTGAAAGCGGACGAGGCGGTGGAAAATGTGCTGAACATGTTCAGCCGTACCCGGTATAACAGCGAGTTCGTGCAGACGGTGAAAAAGACAAAATTTATTTAATTGCAAGGGGCTTTTGCCCCTTGTTTCTATATGCTTGCTTGACTATCTATGGCAGATTCAGTATAATAAGGAGAATCTTGGCCTGATGACTGCTGCTGTTTTATGGGATAATAAGAAAGCTGTGAGGTAGAAATATATGAGTGAGTTGAGCCATCTGGATGTATTGGAAGCGGAGGCGATTTACATTATGCGGGAGGTTGCGGCGGAATGTGAGAAGCCGGTGATGCTGTATTCTATCGGAAAAGACAGCTCCGTGATGCTGCATCTGGCCTTGAAGGCATTTTATCCGGAGAAGCCGCCCTTTCCTTTCCTTCATATTGATACCACCTGGAAATTCCGGGAGATGATTGAATTCCGGGACCGGATGGCGGAGAAATACGGACTGGAGATGCTGGTCTATACAAATGAGGAGGGCGTGCGGCAGGGGATTAACCCCTTTGATCACGGAGCCGCCTATACGGATATTATGAAGACCCAGGCTTTGAAACAGGCACTGGACAAATACGGCTTTACGGCTGCCTTCGGCGGCGGCCGGAGGGATGAGGAAAAGTCCCGGGCTAAGGAACGTATTTTTTCTTTCCGCAACTCCGAACATGCCTGGGAACCCAAGAAGCAGCGGCCTGAGATGTGGAAGGCTTACAACACCCAGATTAAGAAGGGGGAGAGTATGCGGGTCTTTCCCATTTCCAACTGGACGGAGAAGGATATCTGGCAGTATATACGCAGGGAGAAGATTGAGATCGTTCCCCTTTATTTTGCGGCAGAGCGCCCGGTGGTTTACCGGGACGGAAATATCATTATGGTGGATGATGACCGGATGAAGCTGCGTCCGGGGGAGAAGGCAGAGCAGAAAAAGATACGGTTCCGCACCCTGGGCTGTTATCCTCTGACCGGGGGAATCGAGTCGGAAGCGGATACCCTGGATAAGATTATCGAAGAAACTTTAAGCGCAGTCTCTTCGGAACGGACCAGCCGGGTGATTGATTCCGACGGGGGTTCCGCCAGCATGGAGAGAAGAAAGAGAGAGGGGTATTTTTAAGATGGAAAAGGGATTGCTTAAATTTATCACCTGCGGGAGTGTGGATGACGGAAAATCCACCCTCATCGGCCATATGCTCTACGATGCGAAACTCTTATATACGGATCAGCAGCAGGCTTTGGAACTGGACAGCCAGGTGGGAAGCCGGGAGGGAATGCTGGACTATTCCCTGCTTTTGGACGGCCTTATGGCGGAGCGGGAGCAGGGCATTACCATAGATGTAGCTTACCGGTATTTTACTACGGATCAGCGGAGCTTTATTGTGGCGGATACGCCGGGACATGAGGAGTATACCAGAAATATGGCAGTGGGTGCCTCTTTTGCGGATCTGGCGGTAATTCTGGTGGATGCCACCCAGGGGATTCTCACCCAGACCAGGCGCCATGCCAGAATCTGCGCATTGATGGGTATCCGCTATTTTGTGTTTGCAGTGAATAAGATGGATCTCATCCATTACGACTATTACCGTTTTGAGAAGATTGAGCGGGAGCTGCGGCAGCTGGCCCTTGGGCTGGAGCTTGACAATGTAGAGATCATTCCCGTTTCGGCTACGGAGGGAGACAATGTAACGAAGCTGTCCCACCGGATGGCCTGGTACCAGCAGCCCCGCTACTGCGGGAAATCCCTGCTTGCGTATCTGGAGCAGGTGGATATCCATGAGAAGAATGAGGAGGCCGGTTTTGTAATGCCCATACAGCGGGTGTGCAGGCCCAATCATACATTCCGGGGATTTCAGGGGCAGATTGAGTCGGGCAGCGTGCACACCGGGGATGAGATTAGGGTTCTTCCAAGCGGGGAGAAGGCAAAGGTGCGCTCTATCCTGGTGACGGACCGGGAGTCGGATCAGGCTCTTGAGGGACAGCCGGTGACAGTGCAGCTGGACCGGGAAGTGGATGTGTCCCGGGGCTGTGTCCTGGAGAAAAACTCCGGTCTGAAGGTCAGCAATATGTTTGTGGCTATGCTTCTTTGGATGGACGATGAGCTCTTGGTAGCCGGACGTAATTTCCAGGTCAAGATTGGAACGAGGCTGCTTCCGGCTACGGTAATGAATATCAAGTACAAAATTGATGTTAATTCCGGGGAGCATATTCCCGTGGATCAGATTTATAAGAATGAAATTGCCTACTGTGATGTGATTTTGTCCGAAAAATGTGTGCTGGATAAGTTTACGGGGCACCGGACCCTGGGCAGCTTCGTGCTTATCGACCGGGTGACGAATATGACTTCGGCCTGCGGCGTGATCCGCCACTCCCTGCGCCGGGCAGATAATCTGACCTGGCAGGAGACGGATATTACCAGGAAGTACCGGGCAGGCAAGATGGAACAGAATCCCGTTACCATCTGGTTTACAGGGCTGTCGGGAGCCGGGAAATCTACTCTGGCCAATGAGCTGGAGAAACGCCTGAATCTGATGGGCAGGTATACCATGCTGCTGGACGGGGATAATGTGCGCATGGGGCTGAATAAAGACCTGGGCTTTAAGGAAAAGGACCGGGTGGAAAATATCCGCCGGGTGGCCGAGGTTGCGAAGCTGATGAACGATGCAGGGCTGATTGTGCTGGCGTCCTTTATCTCTCCCTATCATGTGGACCGGGAGAGTGCCAGGGACATTGTGGGCAGGGAGAATTTTATTGAAGTTTATGTGAGTACCTCCATTGAGGAGTGCAGAAGGCGGGATGTGAAAAAGCTGTATCAGAGGGCGGAAAACGGGGAGATCTCCAATTTCACAGGGGTCAACAGTCCCTATGAGGAGCCCCTTCACCCGGACATTGCCGTGGATACGGCAGGAAAGACCGTGGAAGAATGCGCAGATGCCATTCTGGAGATTATCCGGGAGCGTATCGCATACAGGTAACAGATACTTAAGCCAGCGTAGGAAGGAAGAGGTGTAATTCATGGTATTTTGGAACAAGAGAAACTGGAGGGCGGCTGTTCTTTTGGGTTTGCTGGGGCTTTTCCTCTGCGGAGGCTGCGGCAAGAAGCAGGAACAGGCTTCTACGGTAAATATGGCGTATTTCCCCAATATTACCCATAGCCAGGCGCTTCTCATGAAAAACCAGGGACTTCTGGAGAAAGAACTGGGAGAAGACATAAATGTCAACTGGGTTTCCTTTAACGCAGGCCCGGACGAAGTGACGGCTCTGTTTTCCGGGGATATTGATATCGGGTACATCGGACCGATTCCCGCCATCAGTGCCAATGTAAAGTCCAAAGGGGACGTGGTAGTTCTGTCCGGGGCTTCCGACGGCGGCATGATGCTTTTGGCTGCGCCGGGAAGCGGAATCAAAACCGTTTCCGATCTGGCGGGCAAGAACGTTGCGGTTCCCCAGATTGGCAATACCCAGCATTTGATTTTCCTCAATATGCTGGCGGAAAACAATCTGGCTGCCACGGATGACGGCGGAGACGTGACCATTACCGCCACCAAGAATGCTTATATCCTGCAGCTGATGCAGAACGGGGAGATTGATGCGGCCTGTGTGCCGGAACCTTGGGCCCAGACTTTGATCAAAGAGTGTGATGCAGAGGTTGTATGCGATGAAAATGAAGTCTGGGACGGCTCCTACCCGGTTGCGGTGGTAGTAATCCGCAAGGAGTTTATGGAAAACAATCCGGAAATCGTGGAGAAATTCCTGAAGGTCCACGGGGAGGTGACGGATACCCTTAACGGGAATGCGGAGGAGTCCATGGCAATTATCAACGAGGAGATTGAACTGGCCACCGGAAAATCCATTGAGGAGGACATATTAAAAGGGTCTTTTGAACATATTACATTTAATACGAAGGTGAGTGCCGAGACCATGGATGCTTTTTCGGAAATCTGCGTGCGGGAGGAATTTGTTTCCCAGAGTCCCTATGAGGGATTTCTGCAGGTAAAATAGTTCCCCGGACAAAGATGGAGGAGGCGATGGGATTGCTGGAATTAACAAATGTATCAAAGCAGTATGAGGGACACGGCGGCGAGGTGCTGACCGCCGTATCCCTTACCATAGAAGAAGGAGAGTTTTTCAGTATTGTAGGACCTTCCGGCTGTGGAAAGTCTACCCTTCTGAATCTGATTGCAGGGCTTGAGCTGCCTACGGAAGGGACCATACAGATGGACGGGAAGCCTGTGACAGGTCCGGGAAACGACCGGATTATGATGTTTCAGGACTCGGCATTGTTCCCTTGGCTGAACGTGATTGAGAATGTAAAGTTCGGGCTGAATATCATCGGCTGCTCCAAGGAGGAACAGGAGGAGAAAAGCCACCGGTATCTGAAACTTGTGAAGCTGGATAAATTTTCCAATTACCGTATCCATGAGCTTTCCGGCGGCATGAGACAGCGGGTAGCCCTGGCCAGGGCCCTGGCAATGGACTGCCGGGTACTGCTGATGGATGAACCTTTTTCTGCCCTTGACAAGCAGACTACCAATATTCTGCGGGAAGAGCTGGCCGAAATCTGTGTTGTGGCCAAAAGGACTGTGATTCTGGTAACACACAGTGTGGAGGAAGCTTTGTTTCTGTCCGACCGGGTGGCAGTGATCGGAGCCGGAAGGACGGGACTGAAAAAGATTTATTCCGTGGATTTCAAAAGGCCAAGACAGATAGGTTCCGAAGAATTTTTGAAGCTTAGAAGAGAAATACTCAACGAAGTCCGGATCGAGGTGGAACAGAGTGAAAAAGGAGAATTTGACTAAAAAGCCGCTGTTAAATGAGAAACTATACGTAGTGTGTTTTTACATAGCCCTGATCCTGGTATGGCAGCTGGTTTACTGGATAGGGACTTCCCAGATGCACCTGTGGAAGAGCTATGCGTTTCCAAGTCCCTGGAATGTACTCTTGTCTTTCCAGGCGCTTCTGAAAAAGGGAGCGCTGTTCCAGGCTCTTCTTTACAGTCTGGCCAGAGGCGCCGGGGGCTTCGCATTGTCGGTGGCCATAGGGCTGGTGATTGGGATCTCCCTTTCTTTGAGCGAAGGCCTGCACCGCTGCCTGCATCCCCTTTTGATGGGACTCCAGACCCTTCCCAGCATCTGCTGGGTTCCCTTTGCGATCCTCTGGTTCGGCCTGGATGAGAGCGCCATTATCTTTGTGGTGGTTATGGGTTCTGCCTTCAGCATCGCCCTGTCTGTGAGAAACGGCATCCGGAATGTAAATCCCCTGTGGATTAAGGTGGCCCGGACTATGGGGGCGGATAAAAGGAAGCTATATCTCAAAGTAATTATTCCCGCTTCTATGCCGGAATTTATAGAAGGGCTGCGGCAGGGCTGGTCCTTTGCCTGGAGAGCTCTCATGTCGGGGGAGGTTATGAGTGCTACGGTGGGCCTGGGACATACCCTGATGATGGGCCGGGATCTGGCTGATATCAACCAGGTGATGCTGGTTATGATCGTGATTGTAACCATCGGCGTATTGATTGACCGCTTCGTATTCCGCCGGATAGAGGAAGGAATGCTGGAAAAGAGAGGGTTGTAATCCATGAAAAATTATGTAAAGATACTGAAAACCGTTCTGGGGAGCAATTTTCGGAAGCTGAAAGCCCTTGTGAAGTACGGAAATTTCCAGTCCCGGGAGTTTGTAGTAGACAGGGAGAAGAAGATCGTATATCTGGTAAACTCCAAAGTAGCCTGCTCCTCCATTAAGGCCAGCATCTGCGGGTGCGGTGCAGATGACGACAGCATCCATACCATTGTAGGGAAGGGCGGATGGATCCGGCGGGATGTGCTCTCAAAAGAAGAGCAGGGCTTTTTCAAATTCACCTTTGTCCGGGATCCCTTTGCCAGGCTGGTATCCTGCTATGAGAGCAAGTATCACCATGACAAGGATTTCTATAAAAAGCAGGAGTTTGATTTCGATCACTACCTCTTCGGTTATATCCGCAGGGATGAAGGGTTTGACAGATTTATCCGTAAGATTGTCCGGATTCCCAACGGGCTTCTGGAGAAGCACTTTCTGATTCAGTATGACTGGACCCATGACAGACAGGGAAGGCCCCTGGTAGATTATATCGGAAAGTGTGAAACCTTGGATGAGGAATACCGGCCCATTCAGGAGAAATACGGCTTGAAGGAGCTGCCCCATTTTAATAAGACGGATAAAAAGAAAAAGAACTGGATGGACTACTATACCCTGGAAACTGCCAGGCTGGTGTATAAAAAATACCGGAAAGACGTGGAGGGATTCGGGTATAAAGATTCTTACAGGCGGCTGATTTCTTATTTGAAAAAGAAAGAAAATGCTTGAAATAGCATTTTCTATATGCTATAATTTAAAAGCTGTCTATATTGGCAGGGAACTGCAGGGACTTGCAGGGATAGCCCAGGGAAACTTGCTGTGGATTCATCGGAGCTGCATTGACTGGGAATGTTGTGGAAGTTCACAAATACAATAAAGAGGTGAAAAACATGAAGGAAGGAATCCATCCGGCGTATTATCAGGCCACTGTTACTTGCAACTGCGGCAATACCTTTGTGACAGGCTCCACCAAGAAGGATATTCACGTGGAAATCTGTTCCAAGTGCCATTCATTCTATACCGGCCAGCAGAAGGCTGCGGCAGCCCGCGGACGTATTGATAAGTTCAATCGTAAATATGGCATTACCAAATAAGAAGGTGTAAACAAGGGTTGAGGTTGGAATAATCTCAACCTGTTTTACTATCTAGCACAATGTTAGGAGAATGGATATGAAAACGACAGGAAAATCTTCAGGCATTGGCGGACAGGCGGTTCTGGAAGGCATTATGATGAAGAATGAGGATGTCTATTCCATAGGCGTCCGCCGTCCGGACGGAGAGATTGAAGTACACTTGAGTACTTATGAGGGAGTGGCGGGAAAGAAAGTGAAGAAAATCCCGGTTGTGCGGGGTGTGGTTAATTTTGTGGACTCCCTGGTTCTGGGGATGAAATGCCTTACTTTCTCGGCCAGCTTTTATGACGAAGAGGACGACTCCAAGCCTTCCAAAGCTGATCTTGTGATGCAGAAGGTGTTCCGGGATCAGGCGGAAAAAGTCGTGATGGGAATTACCGTGGCTTTCTCTATTGTCATGGCAGTTGCTATTTTTATGATTTTCCCGTATTTTCTGGCAAATTATCTGCGGGGATACATTGTGTCGGATTCCATACTGGCTGTGATTGAGGGGGCTATCCGGCTGCTTTTGTTTATCGGCTATGTGCTCCTGATTTCCCTGATGAAAGATATTCAGAGAGTCTTCCGTTATCATGGTGCGGAGCATAAGTGTATTAACTGTATTGAGACAGGGCTGGAGTTGAATGTGGAGAACGTGCGGATCAGTTCCAAGCGGCATAAGCGGTGCGGAACCAGCTTTATGCTGATTGTAATGGTGATCAGTATTATCTTCTTTATCTTTATCCGTGTGGATTCCCCTATTCTGCGGGTGGTGTTCCGTGTGGCATTGGTTCCTGTGATTGCAGGGGTTTCCTATGAATTTATCCGCCTGGCGGGGAATACGGACAATGTCCTGATTGGAATTTTGAGCAAGCCGGGCATGTGGCTCCAGGCCCTTACCACAAAGGAACCGGACGACGATATGATCGAGGTGGCTATTGCGGCTGTGGATGCCGTATTTGACTGGAGAGAGTATCAGGGAAGGCCTTCCGAGGAAAGCTATATCCAGGAGCCGGAAGAAGAGGAGCCTGAGGAGGAAGAGCTTCCCGGACAGCCGGAAGAAGCAGAGCCTGAGGAGGAAGAGCTTCCCGGGCAGCCGGAAGAAGCGGAGCCTGAGGAAACAGATATCCCCGATATTCAGGAGATCCTGGAGGCAGAGGAGTGACGCTTAAGGAAGCATACCAATACGGGCGGGAAAAACTGGAGAAGGCGGAGGTGCCGGAGGCGGCCCTGGATGCCTGGTACCTGCTGGAATACGCTTCCGGATGCAGGAGAAGCCATTTCCTGGCATGTCCCGGGGAGAAACTGGAGACAGACAGAGAGCAGGTATTTCTGGAAGCAGTCCGGGAAAGAGCCCGTCGGGTTCCCCTCCAGTATATTACGGGAGAGCAGGAATTTATGGGGATCTCTTTTCTGGTCAGTGATCAGGTGCTGATTCCCAGGCAGGATACGGAGATTCTGGCAGAGAGAGTATTGAAGTATCTCCGGCCCGGAATGCGTTTTCTGGATCTCTGTACCGGCTCCGGCTGTATTCTTTTAAGCCTCCTTAAGAACTGTCCGGGGACGGAGGGCGTGGGGGCTGATATTTCGGCAGAAGCCCTTGAGGTGGCAAGGAAGAATAGGGAACGTCTTTCCCTGTCTGCCGGTTTGGTACAAAGCGACTTGTTTTCGGAGCTGCGGGGGAAGTTTGATGTGATTGTGTCAAATCCCCCGTATATTAGAAGGGGAGAAATTCCTTCTCTCATGGAGGAAGTCCGGGGACATGAGCCCTGGCTTGCCTTGGACGGACATGAGGACGGACTGTTTTTTTATAGAAGGATTGCCGGAGAATGCCGGCCGTATCTGAAAGAGGGCGGGAGGCTGTATCTGGAAATTGGATGGGATCAGGGGACTGGGGTTTCCGGGCTCCTTAAGGATCAGGGATTTACGGAGATTCAAGTGGTGAAAGATTTGGCCGGGCTGGACCGGGTAGTAATTGGGACTCTAACAGGAGGATGTTAAAGGATGTTTGATAAATTGGAAGATCTGCTGCTGCGCTTTGAGGATGTCCTGAATGAGCTGAATGAACCTTCGGTAGTTAACGATCAGGTGCGTTTCCGCAGGCTTATGAAAGAGCAGAATGATCTGCAGCCTATTGTAGATGCTTACAGAGAATATAAGAAGAGTAAAGAAACCGTAGAAGAGAGTCTCCAGATGCTGGATGAGGAAAGCGATGAAGAAATGCGGGAAATGCTCAAGGAAGAGCTTGGCAGCGCAAAGAACCGCATTGAAGAGCTGGAGCATACCATGAAAATCCTGCTTCTTCCCAAGGATCCCAACGATGATAAAAATGTAATCGTGGAGATCCGTGCAGGAGCCGGGGGAGACGAGGCCGCTCTTTTTGCGGCGGAGATCTACCGGATGTACGTCCACTATGCAGAGGGACGGCGCTGGAAAATCGAAGTGATGGAAGCGGACGAGATCGGGATTGGGGGAATGAAAAGCATTACCTTCCAGATTAACGGCCAGGGGGCCTATTCCGTGATGAAATATGAATCCGGTGTTCACCGGGTGCAGCGTGTTCCGGAAACCGAGTCCGGGGGGCGGATTCACACTTCCACCATTACGGTGGCAGTGATGCCGGAGGCGGAGGAAGTGGACGTTCAGATCGATGAGAAGGATATCCGGATCGATGTGATGCGGGCTTCGGGAAACGGCGGCCAGTGCGTCAATACCACGGACTCTGCAGTCCGTCTGACTCATTATCCCACGGGAATCGTGGTGTACAGCCAGACAGAGAAATCCCAGCTCCAGAATAAGGCCAAAGCCTTTGCCCTTCTCAGGGCAAAGCTCTATGATATCGAGTGCCAGAAGGCCCACGATGCGGAAGCGGAGGCCAGAAGAAGCCAGATTGGAACGGGAGACCGCTCCGAAAAGATCCGGACATACAATTTCCCTCAGGGGCGGGTGACGGATCACAGGATTGGATTGACATTGTACAAGCTGGATAAGGTTATGAACGGAGATATCCAGGAGATTATCGACGCCTGCATTGCGGCGGACCAGGCAGCGAAACTGGCCCGGATGAACGAAGAGTAGAAAGCGGTGCTGTTTTGAATAGGAAGAGAATTGTCAAACCGGAAATTTGGATTTATACAGGGATTTTCCTGCTGGCGCTCTTTCTGCGGGTGTACCGGCTGGGAGAGCTTCCCTTTGGCCTAAATGTAGATGAAGCAGGAATGGGCTATGATGCCTTTTCCCTGGCCCATTGGGGCATGGATCGGTATTTTAAAATCCGTCCCGTTTATTTCATTAATTATGGAAGCGGACAGAGTGTGCTGTACGGCTATTGCTGCGCAGTGCTGATGAAGTTTTTGGATCCTTCGGTGGTGTTGATCCGGACGCCGGCCGTCTGTTTCGGAATGATTGTCTGGCTGTTCGGTACCCTGATTATAAGGAAGCTTCTGGGAAAGAGAATGGCGGCGGCGGGCTCCTTCCTGCTGGCGGTGTGTCCCTGCTTTATTCTTCATTCCCGTATCGGCATGGACTGTTTTCTGTTTTCCGGAATGTCGGTCCTGTCTTTATACATTCTTCTCTGTGCCATAGGATCCCAAGGTAAGAAATCCTGCCTGCTGTATATGGCTGCCGGAGCCTCCCTGGGTGTAACTCTTTACACCTATGCTTTAAGCTGGCTGGCAGTTCCCTTTTTTATGGTTTTTCTGCTGGTATATCTTTTGTACCAGAAGAAAATAAATTGGAAGCAGATTCTCTGTATGGGGATTCCTCTGGGAATTCTGGCGGCGCCTCTTGTGTTGGAGGTTCTGATTAATACCTTTGATCTGCCGGAAATTATGACCGGGTATTTTACCATACCCAAGCTGATGGTATACCGGGAGGCGGAGCTTTCTCTAAATAATGTGATCAACAATATTCCGTCGCTGGTTAATTGTTATTTCTTTAACGACGATTTGGCGTACAATTCCCTTCCTACCTTTTTCAGCTTGTACCTTATCTCCCTTCCCTTCTGCATGGCCGGAATCTGGGAAGCCTGTGTAGATACTGTAAAATCCTTCCGGGAGAAACGCTTAAATCCGGCGGTACTGCTTTTTCTGTGGTTTCTGGCCCAGACCGGCATGGGGCTCCTGATTGACGGGCCGAATGTAAATAAGATGAATGCCGTATATTTTGTACTTCTGTTCTTTACGGTCCTGGGGTTAAGAAAAGCTTATTGTAATATCCGGGAACAGCGGAACCGGAAGATTTATGTGCTGTGTATTTCGGCAGTTTATCTCTTTTCTTTCGTGTCTTTTGGGAAATACTATTTTACGGAATATAAAGAAGATACCTTCCCCCTGCCCCTTTTCTGGGGAACCTATGCGGAGGTGCTGGACGAGTGGGAGGATGTAATCGGGGACAGGACCATTTACACCGAATGCCCCTACGCCTACTATGCCCTGGGAGAGAAATTGTCGCCTCTGGAATTTAAACTGGTAGAAAAGGGAACCGAGGGAAGGGACGGTATCTGGTTTGATCTTCCCGAAGAGCCGGATGAAAACGGTTTTTATATTATATTTAAACGCCACGGCTATGCAGGGCGTCTGGAGGAAGCCGGGTTTACCAGGCAGGAGTCAGGGTGGTATACGCTGCTTTACAAAGAGTAGGGGAAGGAGATTTGCATGGCGGGTACACGCAGCCGGACCATAGATGCCCTGAAGGGAATTGCCATCCTTATTGTGATGGTGGGACATGTCTTAAGCTGGAACCATATGGAGGACGGATATCTCTATGATGCCATTAAGGTATTGCAGATGCCTCTGTTTATGATGGTCAGCGGTTATCTGTGCGGAATTGGCCGCAGGGCTGAGAACCTGAAAGAATATGGAAAAATCCTGGGAAAGCGGGGGCTCTCTTATCTGGTTCCCTTCTTTTTCTGGATTATCATCAAGCACCCGCTGCATCCCATATCCAGTGTGGCAGAAACTCTGTTCCAGCTGGACAAAGGCTTATGGTTCCTGATGACGCTTTTTTTGCTGAATCTTATGGTTTATACGGCACAGCTGGCCGGAGCCCGGGCAGGAAAGTACAAAAAGCCGGTTTTCTGGCTGGTGTATCTGGGACTGGCGGCTTTCGTGGTGTTGGAAACCATGCTGGGCTGGGAGTTTCTAAGCCCTGGTTTAACAAGGCTGTACCTTCCCTTCTATCTGGCCGGATACCTGGCGGGGGAATACCGGGAAAAGGTGTCCGCCATACCAAAGAGGTGGAAGGCCCTTGGATGTATCCCGGCAGCCTGCGGAATGCTCTTTCTGGTAGCAGCCTTTGATCTTCTTGACGTGAGCAGCCTGGCAGGCCTTCTGCGGCAGACGGCGGCTTCCTTCCTGGGCTGCTACGTGGTGGTGTATCTTGTGGCCCTGTGCAGGGACGGAAAGGTGAAAGGGGTTCTGGCATGGCTTGGGGGTTATACCCTGGAAATCTATGTGCTGCATTTTCACTTTGCAACCCTTTTGAACCAGGGAAAGACTTATGTGCTGTACAGCTTGGAAGGGATCCTCTTTGTGCTGGCGTCCTTTGCTGTTATGAGCGCCCTTACGGCGGTTATCATTTGGGTGACGAAGAAAGTAAAGCTGCTTGATATTTTAATGTACGGGAAATTTTAAAAACAGGAGAATCGTATGGGATTTACTTCACTATCCTTTTTGGTGTTTTTTCCAATTATATGGCTGATCTATCTGGCCGTTCCCCCGAAAGCAAGGGTTTTCTGGCTTTTGGCGGCCAGTTATGCCTTCTGCTGGAGCTTCGGGTTTCATAATGTCCTGGTGCTTCTGGCCTCCACGGCGGTGACTTATGGGGCCGGCCTGGGACTGGAAGTGCAAAGAGAAGGACAGGGCAGGAAGATGCTGCTGGCAGGGGCGGTTTTGATCCATGTGATATTCCTGTTTTTTGTGAAATATAACAGGGCAAATTTTTTCATTCCTATCGGGATATCCTTCTATACCTGTCAGGCCCTGGGCTATCTGGTGGATGTCTACCGGGGAAGGGAGGCGGAGCGTCATGTGATCCGCTTTGCCCTGTTTCAGGCTTTTTTTCCCAAGCTGGTGCAGGGGCCCATTGAACAATCCGGCAATCTTCTGGAACAGATCCGGCATTTGGAAGAAAAGGAGATCCGGAATCTGGACAGCATCCGCATGGGAGCCCTTCTCCTGCTCTGGGGATTGTTCCAGAAGCTGATGATTGCGGACAGGCTTGCTGTTCCGGTAAATGCGGTCTTTGGGCAGTTCGGGGCCTTCGGCGGTGTGGAGATTCTGCTGGCCACCCTGATTTATGCCTTTCAGATTTACTGTGACTTTGCGGGATATACCAATATTGCCAGAGGCGTGGCGAAAATGTGCGGCATTGATCTTTTAGAGAATTTCCGGCGGCCGTTTCTGGCGGAATCCGTGCAGGATTTTTGGCGAAGATGGCATATGACCCTGGGAAGCTGGCTGCGGGAGTGTGTGTATATCCCCCTTGGCGGGAACCGGAAGGGGAAGCTCCGGAAACAGATCAACATTTTGATTACCTTTACCTTAAGCGGAGTCTGGCATGGGGTGGGGGTACATTATCTGCTCTGGGGCGTCCTGCAGGGAGTGGGACAGCTTGTAGATATTGCCCGCTGGAAGATTCCGAAAGTGCTGAAACAGATCATCGTATTTCTCTTTTTTGATGCCACGCTGATGGTATTCCGGGTGAATTCCCTGGGAGATCTCCGGGGGATGCTTAAGATTCTGGCCACGGATTTCCGGCTGCGGGATTTTGCAGGAATGCAGCTTGGGGGTCTGGAATGGCTTCTGGCCCTGCTTGGAATGCTTCTTGTGCTGGCAAAGGATATTCTCAATGACCGGGGGGTATCTTTCCGGAAGAAAATTCTGGAAGGGCCGGCCGCCCTCCGCTGCCTGATCTATACGGCGATGATTGGGGGAATTGTAATCTTCGGCGTATATGGGGCGGCTTACGATACAAGCGGGTTCCTATATACCCAGTTCTAGCAGGAAGGAAGAGCTATGAGAGAAAGGAAGTACAGACAGATTTGTGCATTTGCGGGGATGGCTGCGGCAGTTATTCTCTTGACATTCCTGCTGGTAAAGGCCTGTAATTATCTGGTGGTGGACGACACCCAGAATTATACCAGGCTTACCATGCACGATCTGTATGAAACTAAGGAGAATATCGACACGGTTTTCATAGGGGCATCCCATTGCTTCCGGGGCTATGATCCGGAACTTTTCACGGAATTAACGGGGAAAACTTCTTTTAACCTGGGATCTTCCGCCCAGCATTATGACACTACCTACTACCTTCTTAGGGAGGCGGCCAGATACCATGATATTCAGACGGTGTATCTGGACATGACCTATAAATTTCTCTTTGTGGAGCGGGAAGGCCAGGATCTGGTGCAGGCAAATATTATTTCCGACTATATGCCCTTGTCCTGGAATAAGATAGCGTTTATCACTTCCACATCGGAGGCCAAACACTACACCAACCGTCTGCTGCCTTTCCGCAGGGAATGGCAGAAGCTTGGGGATTTGGGATATTTAAAGGAAATTTGGGAGAAGAAGCAGACTCAGGAGTATAGGAACTATGCTCCGGTGTCCCGGGAGATGGAATACTATGAGGGAAAGGGATTTGTCTATTCGGAGGAAGAGTTGGATGCGGATGCCATTACCTGGTGGGACAATTTCACCCCTATTGCAGAGGATATGGTGGGGGAACCGGGCTATATGATTTCCTATATTGAGAAGATCGTAGAGTTCTGCCGGGAAAGGGAGATCCGGCTGATCTTCGTAGCTTCCCCTTATCTGAAGCAATATTTGGAGCAGGTGGGGCCCTACGATCAGGCCTATGCCTATATCCGGGATCTGGCAGAGCAGTATGAGGTTCCCTATCTGGATTTTAACCTTTGTAAAGAAGAGTACCTGGATCTGGAAGCGGACAGCTTCCTGGATGTGGATCACTTAAACGGCAGGGGAGCGGAAGAAGTGACACGCCTTCTGGCGCAGATGGATGGAGATCCCTGGCACGTTGACGAATATTTCAAGCCGTGTTATGATGAAACCAGCCAGGCAAAGTCTCCTTAAGGAGATGCCTGCTGTATACAAAAGGAGATTCCAAATGAAAATTTTGGCCAACAGAATGGACCGGGGATTCTTCCGGTACCAGAAAGAATTTGAAGATAAAGCCCTGGAGGTGCTGCGCTCCGGCTGGTATGTGCTGGGCAAAGAGGTGAAGAGTTTCGAAGAAGAGTTCGCCTCCTACTTGGGAGGCGGTTACTGTGTGGGCCTGGCCAGCGGCCTGGACGCCCTGTGGATTGCCTTCCGGGTTCTGGGAATCGGTCCGGGGGATGAGGTTATTGTCCAGGGAAACACATACATTGCCAGTGTGATGGGGATCACCATGAACGGGGCGTCTCCGGTATTTGTAGAACCGGATGAATATTATAATCTTGATCCGGCAAAGATTGAGGAAAAGATTACCGAGCGTACCAAAGCCATTCTGGCGGTGCATCTCTATGGGCAGGCCTCCAAGATGGACGAAATTTCGGCCCTTGCAAAGAAGTATGGCTTAAAGCTGGTGGAGGACTGTGCCCAGTCCCACGGGGCGTGCTTTGGAGGGCAGATGACGGGAACCTTCGGGGATGTGGGATGCTTTTCCTTCTATCCCTCCAAGAATATCGGGGCCTTCGGGGACGGCGGCGCCGTGGCGGTGCGGGATGAGAAGCTGGCGGAGGATTTCCGGATTTTCCGCAATTACGGAAGCGAAAAGCGCTATTACAATAAGATTGTAGGGGCCAATTCCCGGCTGGACGAGCTGCAGGCAGGGCTTCTGCGGGTGAGGCTTCTCCATACGGAGGAATGCCAGCAGGAGCGGATCCGGATTGCCGGGCGCTATCTTCAAGAAATCCGAAATCCCAAGGTAATACTGCCCAAAGTCCGGGAGGGGGCTACGGCAGTCTGGCACCAGTTTGTAGTCCGCTGTGAAGAGCGGGACCGGCTGATAGAATATCTGAATGGGAAAGAGATTGGGACGATTATCCATTATCCCATTCCTCCCCATCTGTCGGAGGCTTATGGATATCTGGGCTACGGCAGGGGATCTTTCCCCATTACGGAGCAGTATGCGCAGCAGGTGCTTTCCCTGCCCATGTACAACGGAATGACGGAAGAAGAACAGCAGTATGTGATAGATGCCGTCAACGGATTTTAGGAGAGTGCGTATGAATATCAAAGAGCAGTACCGGATTTTGGAATTTGGAGATTTGGGAGATGAGCGGGGCAATCTTGTAGTTGTGGAGGGGGAACAGGATATCCCCTTTGAGATTAAACGGGTATTTTATATCTATGGTTCCGACAGCGATGTAGTGCGGGGACAGCATGCAAACCGGAATTCCCAGTTTGTCCTGATCAATGTAAGCGGAACCAGCAAGGTACGGGTGGATAATGGTTTTGAGGAAGATATTATTGAGCTGAACCGTCCCCGTATGGGACTCTATCTTCCTACCATGATGTGGAAGGATATGTATGATTTCAGTGAGGATTCCGTGCTTTTGGTGCTGACCAACACCCACTATGACGGAAAAGAATATATCCGGGATTATGAGGAATTTTTGAGAGAGATAGGAGGAAGCCCCGTCCAATGAGCAAGCTTTCCATAGTTGTTCCTGTATATTGGAATTCAGATACCCTGATGCTCCTCTATGAGGACATGAAGGAGAAGATTCTCCACAAGCTGGAGGATTACGAGATCGTATTTGTGGATGACGGTTCCGGGGACAATTCCTGGGAGATTATGAACCGGATCCGCCAGATGGATCCGAAGGTGAAGCTGGTGAAGCTGTCCCGGAATTTTGGCGAGCATGCGGCTATTCTGGCCGGGCTTTCCAACTGTACGGGAGACTGCGCAGTCACCAAGCAGGCGGATCTCCAGGAGGATTCGGAACTGATTCTTGAGATGTATGAGAAATGGAAGGAAGGCAATAAGGTGGTGCTGGCGGTCCGGTCCGACCGGGACGAGGGGGCCGTACAGAAGTTCTTTGCCAACCTTTACTATACCCTCATGCGCAAGCTGGTGATTAAGGACATGCCCAAGGGGGGCTTCGACTGTTACCTTCTGGACCGCCAGGTGATTCAGGTTCTCCTGATGCTGGACGAGAAAAATTCTGCCCTGACTCTTCAGGTTTTGTGGGTGGGCTTTAAAAGCGACAAGGTTTATTTTCACAGAAAGGCCCGGGAGATTGGAGAGTCCCGCTGGACTCTGTCTAAGAAGGTGAAGCTGGTGATGGATTCCATGATGAGTTTTTCCTACTTCCCGGTGCGTTTTATGTCGGGCCTTGGAGTTTCCTTTGCCGTGATCGCCGTGATCTGGGCGATTGTGCTGGTGGTTGAGCGCCTGCGGGGTATTGAGGACGTGGCGGGCTGGACCTCCATGATGGTGCTGATGCTCTTTGGTTTCGGGGTGATTATGGTTATGCTGGGTCTTCTGGGCGAGTACATCTGGAGGGCGCTGGATGCCTCACGAAACCGGCCGCCTTTTCTGGTGGACGAGACGAAAGGATTCGAGGACGAAAACTAATTCTATGGATAAAAGGAGTAAGGCGAAGAGGCAGTACTCCTTTTTTGATGCCCTCATGGCAATGTGGAGATCCCGGATACGGAAACACAGGTCCCGTCCCTGGGGAGTTCCGTCGATAAAGAGGCCTCCGTGGGGATACATATCCACCCGGCTGGTATCCAGGGAGCAGAAGTGGAGGAAGTCTTTTTCCGTCTGCACCAGAGGTTCTATGGTAATTGCGTAGACCCTCCGGCCGGAGGGGACTACAGGCTCAAACTGTACGGAATAGACCAGATCCTCCAGGGGATCCTTCCCGTGTATGAAACCCTCGTAGAATACCCGGCCGGATTCATCGGTCAGGGCAAGGCGGTAGAGGGAAGCATTGTCTTCCGTATCCGGGCAGCCGTAATACAGATCCAGCACATTAAAGGCCTTGTCTGTCTCAAAGGTCTGGGTCCAGATCTGTCCTGTCTTCATAGGAGGCCCGTCCTCTCCGGAGGTTTCCATATGCTGGTTGGCCACGAAATCGCTGGCAAGCTGTTCCTGGGATGTGTAATAGTCCTTCCGGACAAAGAGAAACAGGGCGCTTGCCAGGAAGCAGAGGGAAGAGACCGCCAGTATGGGAAGAGGAGACCTGCGTTGCCAGAAGCTCCATTCTTCCAAAAGGGTCAATCCCTCTGCGGCAGCTGCATAGGAAAAGAAGGTAAAGGCAATGCTGTAGACAGCTCCTGCTTCCCAGAGCAGATGGAAGACCATTCCTCCTAAAAGGTTCAGGGCTATGAGAAACATGCCGTCCGCCCGTTTTTTAGGGAAACTCAGGAGGCAGTAGATACAGGTGAGAAGAAGCTGCAGGGCCCGGAAAGCCTGGCTGTATGCAGCCAGGAAGCCGGATTTGCTTCCCACCACGTAAGTGTGAAGCCGGTTATAGTCCGTGCAGAGGGCGTTTTCCGTCACAAAGGAGTCCGTCCCGTCCGCCCAGCAGTTCAGCTGCTTGGCCAGGAGAAGGCGGATATTTCCGGCGAAGCCGTTTTCGGAAAGCCTCTCCCGGATTACGGCGAGAGTGCCGGAGAGCTTTTCCTCAGCGGTGGGCAGGGAGGTGGTATACCGCAGATCATCCATGTAGAAACTTCCGTCTCCGTGGGTTCCCATCATCATAAAGTGGGTCACGGGCAGGGCCGTATCCCTGGTATCAAAGGGGACGTAATGGCGGGTTACACCCTTCCAGGCCGCCAGTGTCAAAAGGGCGGTGAGAAGGAAGGCGGCAATAGGGGCCAGATGGATTTTCAGGCTGCTATGCTCACGGCGCAGGCTCCAATAGAGAGCTATAGCGATAAAGGCAATAAAGGAGGTAGCCCTTACCTGAAAGCCCAGAATACACACAAAGCCCAAAAGCGCAGCCAGCAGGACCTTTTTTTTGAGGGGTGCGGCATGACAGATGCACAGCCAGATCCATAGGGCTCCGCAGGCAAACATCATGGATGTAGTGGAGGTGTAGTAATAGGGAGCCCACACATAGGGATAGGGGGACAGGGTACAGAAAAGCAGGAAGAACAGGGCAGAAGCCTTCCCCCGGATTTTGCCCACAAACAGATAAATAAAAAGCAGGGACAAATCAATAAAGGCAATGTTAAAAAGCTGGACGGCCCTCATAAACCAGCCCGAGGGGACGCCCAGTACCTTTAAGAGGTTTAAAAACCAGTAGGTCAGAATGGTGAGGCCGTAATTGTTGGGAACCTGGGAAAAATAATTATTTGCCAGAGTAGGAGAAATCTGCCGGGTTTCCAGCATTTCCGCCGCCTGGTCCAGGATCCAGAAAGCATCGTAGCGGACATTATTTTGAAGCACAAACACGTAGGCGATTTGGAGGACAATCAAAAGAATCCACAGTCCCAGGGCCAGTCTCTTGACCAAGGGTTCTTTCATGGAAAAG
Organism: uncultured Lachnospiraceae bacterium; assembly: GCA_910586955.1. GTDB lineage: Bacteria > Bacillota > Clostridia > Lachnospirales > Lachnospiraceae > Laedolimicola. The sequence goes on from CAJUMM010000001.1 coordinate 54,402, forward strand.
AACAAACGGTGGGCAAAGAGGAAGAGAAGAAAGAGAACCAGTCCTAAAGCCCAGCCGGAGGCGGTGTGTAAAAAGGTGTAAGCATTTAAAAACAGCAGCAATCCCAGGGAGAACCACAGGACAAGTTTGTTCCAGATCATGGTTTTCATAGTTGCATCATATCTCCAAGTTGTTTATAATAAAGTAATATAGCATTTAAAGGATGGGAATTCAAGTGGATAAGTTATATCTTATCATGCCGGCATACAACGAAGAAGACAACATAAAAGGGGTGATTGAGGACTGGTACCCAATCGTGGAGAAAACCGGCGGGGACAGCCGCCTGGTGATTCTGGATGACGGAAGCAAGGACCGGACTTATTCCATTCTTCAGGAGGCTTGCGCCAGCCATCCTCTTCTTCTGCCTGTGAAGAAGGAAAACCAGGGACACGGGGCTACGGTTCTCTACGGATACCGCTATGCCCTGGAGCGGAACGCGGACTATATTTTCCAGACGGATTCGGACGGGCAGACGGATCCGGGAGAATTTTGTGAGTTCTGGCAGCAGAGGGAGCAGTACGATATGGTTATCGGCCACCGGTGTAAACGGGAGGACGGGCCCTCCAGGGTCTTTGTGACCCAGGTGCTCAAACTGGTGATCCGCCTGTGTTTCCATGAGGATGTGACGGATGCCAACACGCCTTTCAGGCTTATGAAGGCGGAGGTGCTCCGGGAACAGATCCGGCTGGTGCCGGAAAATTTCAATCTTTCCAATGTGCTTCTCTCGGTGATTTATGCGAAGAAAGATCTGAAAGTAAAATACATCCCCATTACCTTCCGCCCCAGGCAGGGAGGCGAAAATTCTATCAATCTCAAGAAAATTTTCGGAATCGGCTGTCAGGCAGTCCGGGATTTCTGGAGAATTAACCGGATGTTTCAAAAGGATCTGGGCAAATGAGGACAGACATGGACAAGATTACCGTAATTATTCCCTGCTACAATGAGCAGGAGGCAATTCCTATATTTTATAAAGAAATCTGTAAAACTGCAGAGGAGCTTTCCGGTGTGGAGCTGGAGCTCTTGTTTGTAAACGACGGTTCCAAAGACGGAAGCCTTAAGGAGATGAAGGATCTGGCAGACAGGGATCCCCGGGTGAAATATGTCAGTTTCTCCCGGAACTTCGGGAAGGAAGCGGCTATGTACGCAGGGCTTAGCTATGCCGCCGGGGATTATGTGGCCATTATGGATGTGGATCTACAGGATCCGCCGGGACTTCTGCCGGAAATGTACCGGATTATCAAGGAAGAGGATTACGACTGTGTGGCTACCAGGCGGGTGACCCGGAAAGGAGAGCCTCCCATCCGCTCTTTTTTTGCCCGGCGTTTTTACGGGCTCATGCACCGGCTTTCGAAGACGGAGATTGTGGACGGGGCCAGGGATTACCGTCTGATGACCCGGCAGTTTGTGGACGAGCTCCTGCGTCTGGGTGAGTACAACCGTTTCTCCAAAGGGCTCTTTGGCTGGGTGGGCTTTCGCACCAGATGGCTGGAATACGAAAATGTGGAACGGAGTGCCGGGGAGACCAAATGGTCCTTCTGGAAACTTTTGATCTACAGCATTGAGGGGATTGTAGGTTTTACCACGGCGCCTTTGGTGATGGCCGCTTTCCTGGGAATTTTGTTCTGCCTCGTGGCTTTTATTGCTATCTGCTTTATTGTGATACGCACAATCCTGTACGGGGATCCGGTGTCGGGCTGGCCCTCCATGACCTGCATCATTGTATTTCTGGGAGGAATCCAGCTGTTCTGTATGGGAATCCTGGGGGAATACCTGGCGAAAACCTATATGGAGACGAAACACCGTCCTATTTTTATCTGTAAGGAGACGAATATAGACAAATGACGGGAAACAGAAAACTCAGGCCGGTCCTGGCAGTGATGTGTCTTTTGGCAGCCGGGCTTTTGGCCTGGAATGTGAGCCTTCAGCGGGAGCTGGAAAAATATAAGCCCCAGATAGAAGCCTATCTGCCGGAGGATGTGTATGTGGCGGTGGGAAGCACCATTGAGCTTTATGACGATCAGGTGGTGTGGAGCGGCCTTCGGGAGGGATACTCCTGCAGCTGGGACTGCCCGGTAGGTGAAAATCTGGAGGACCGTTTCTCCGTTACGGGGAAAGAGGAGCAGATTGGGGAGTATCCCCTGACGCTGACGGTCTTTGATTACAATGTGAATGAGATTCTGACCCTGGAAACCACCCTTCACGTGGTAGATCAGGTATTGGAAAAGGAGTATTCTATCATGAACATGGGTGACAGTCTGTCCGACGGCCGGGAATGGTACCGCACCATTTTCTATTTGTCCGACGGGCAGATTACTTTTTCCGGGATCCGAGGCTGGACCAAGTACAGCCACGAGGGGCGGAGCGGTTTTTCCGCCGAGGACTACTTAAAGCCCACGGAATACATGAATGAGGGAGTCAGCGAGGGAATCCAGCCCTTCTATGATCCGGTCCAGGAAATGTTTGACTGGAACTATTACAAGCTGTATACGGGAAAGAACCCAAATGTAATTCAGATTTTCCTGGGGACCAATGGGCTGAAGGATGATCCGTCGGATACGGTGGATGCCATTGCCAAAATGGTGAAAAATATCCGCAGGCATGACAAGGAGATTCCCATTTACCTGGTAAATACCATTTACTGGGGAAATCAGGAAATAATCGGAACCATGCTGCGCCAGGACGGGACAGCCTTTTTGCCGGGTGAGTTTAAGAACCGTTCGGATAAGCGGATTATGGATTTGATGAAAGCAATGGACCGGAAATTCCGGCATTCCTACAAGGTGACATTGATTCCCCTGGCGCTTATGCACAACAGCGGGGAAAATTTTAATGCCGGGGACGCTCTTCATCCCGGTGACAAGGGAGATCAGCAGTTTGCGGATGTGATGTACAGTGTTTACTGCGGAACCCTGGAAGAGTGACGGGAGGGGACATGTTGGGGAAATCCTACAGGGCGGTGTTGAAATTTTTTGAAACATATTACTGGTTCTTCTTTGGTGCGGCCTGTCTGGTACTGGCCTTCTATTGTTTCCGCTGCCTGGATGTGCAGTATGTAGATTCCTGGGACGAGGCCCGCCATGGCGTCAATGCCTATGAGATGATTCAGAACAACGACTATATCCGCCATACGTATAACTATCAGGCGGACGACTGGAACTTAAAACCTTCTATTAGTTACTGGGCTATCGTTCTGGGTTTCCGGATATTTGGCTACGGGGTTTTTGGCCTGCGCTTTTTCTCGGCTTTGGCTTATCTGCTGACGGGGATTCTCACGGCACTTTTTGCTAAGCGGTACAGCAAAGAGGCCTCTATTCTGGTACTGGGGTTTTTCTGCGCCAATGAGAGGCCCCTGTCGGCCCATCTGGCCAGGGCGGGGGATGCGGATGCCCTCTACTTTTTGTTTTTTACTTTGGCCATGCTGGCCATGTTCCGCATACGGGAGAACCGGAAGCAGGTCTATGTCTGCGGCCTGATGTTTTCCCTGGCTTTTCTCACCAAAAGCTGGCATGCAGGCATGATTGCGGTGATTGGGGGCGTGTATCTTTGTGCCACCGGGGAACTGTTCCGCTTCCGCCTCCGGGAGTGGGCCGGATTTCTGGCCTCGGTCTTCGCCCCTCTGGTTTTGTGGTTTGGCTGGCGCTTTACCAGAGACGGTTTCTTCTTCCTGGGGAAGATGGTGGAGGTGGATCTCCTGGCAAGGACAGGAAGCGGAAATTTTGAGGGACATCAGTATCCCTTTTCCTTTTATTACGATACGGTTTTCGGACATGAAGAATTTATTTACCGCTGGCTGCTTCTGGTGTGCACGGCAGGGATCCTTGCAGGTCTGGCAGTGATGATCCGGAAGAAGGCCTGGAACCGGAGAGCTTTGGAGGAGGGGCTTGGGTACCTTCTCTGGTTCTTTGTTCCCTTTCTGGGTTTTTCCCTGATTCGCAGCAAACTTATCTGGTACTGCTATCCCTGCACAGTTCCGCTGTTTCTGGGGGCCGCTGTTTTCCTGGGAAAGGCTCTTAAGTCTCCCCTTGGCCTTCCGGAAGGCAGGGGAAAGGAGCTCCTGTCTCTTGGGGCCTGGATTGGGGCTGCTGCCTGTGTCCTTGTGACGGCTCATTATATGTGGAATGCCTATGAGACGGTGATCCGGGGAGCAAAAGGAAACGGCTTCCAGCTTTTCGTAAAGGAGAGCGTGGAGCGGGACAGCGCTTATGCGGGCAGGCGGGCCTATGCTATGGCAGATAATGAGAAGCCGGAGAATGTGGGCTGCTGGGATCAGAATATGCTGTTTGTTGCTGAGATCTACGGGGATTTCCGCTGTGAAGACGGGGGAAAAGACGGATTTCTGGCAGAGAAAAGCCCGGCAGTTCTGTATATGACCCGGGAGCAGTACGAGGTATGCCGGGAAGAACTGGCGGGCGTGGAAGTGCTGTATGAAAATGAAGGCTATCTCCTGCTGGGAAACTAGGATTCCGGTTCTTAGAGCGGATCTTCTCAGGCGGGGGCTTTTCTATTCCGCCAGGTTAGGAAGGTAATCCCTCCTGCCAGCAAAAGGATTCCTGCACAGAGGACCAGATAAGCTTTGATACTGAAATAAGTGGTGACTTTGTATTCGCAGACAGAGAATGCAAGGTCGCCTTTTTTCTGCTCCCGGCCCCCTACTGTCAGGGAGCCTTTGGGGTACATGTCGCAGTTTCCCGTGTTGTAGGAGAGAAATTCCAGGCTGTCCTCCCCCTTGATATAGCCCGGGGTGATCTCCAGGGTGTAGGAGGTGGGGCCGTGGGGGATTACCGGGTCCAGGAGAAATTCATAGGGCTTGTTTTTTTCTACCATGCCGGAGAGAAACCGATCGTTGTCGTAGAGGACGGTTCCGTCCTCCCGGGTAAGCTTTACCAGAAAGGCGGACTGGTTGTAAGGCCCCACGGTATTCACTGCCCGGACTGCAATGCGGTTGAAGGGCCGATCCGTGGTAAAGGTCTGGGTATAAATTTGATCATAGTCCGACACATAGCCGTCTCCGCCCCCTGCGTACTGGTACTGATCCACACAGTAGCTCCGCTCTTCAATGGGGGTGTCCACCAGCTCTTTTTTGGCAAAGACCAGGAGCACCAGCAGCAGGGCCCAGGCAGCGGCGCAGCCAGGCCAGCTTTTCCCAAGTAAGGGGCCAAGGGCCGGGCTTTCCCGGAACCGGCACAAGCCTTCTGCCAGAAGCAAAAGTCCCAGGAAGGTAAAGGTTATGCTGTATAGGGGGTTTGTCTCCCAGATCAGGTGGAAAGCCATAGCCCCCAGAAGGGTAAGCTGTACTAGGAAAGAGCCCGGCAGCTTCTTTTTAGTCCGCAGGCACCAGAAAGAGGCCAGGGCCAAGAGCCCGGTAACGAGCATCTGCAGGGCCCGGAAAATCTGGGCATAGGCGGTGACAAAGCCTGCCTTGTTTCCCAGAAGGTAATCATACAATTTGCCCTGGGTGCTGCAGCTGTTTTCCGGAAGATAACCGTCGGTTCCGTCCGCCCAGGTATTCAGAAGCTTCCGTCCGGCCAGGGAGACAAGGCCCAGCGGCCCCGCTTCCCGTATGCGTTCCAGAAGCACTTCCTTGTCGGCGGCGATCTTCTCTTCTTTGGTGGCGAAGCCGGAGGTATACATTTCGTCCAGCTGTTCGAAGGCGCCGTCCCAGCGGGAACCCATCATAATCCAGTGGATGACGGGAAAGCCGGTGTTTTTATAATCGAAGTTTACATAATGATCCGTAACTCTGCTCCAGAAGCCCAGAGAGAGAAGGACAGCCAGGAGAAAGGCGGCCATGGAAAGAGCATATTTCTTCCCGGTCCTTCTAAGGTACGGAAGGGCCTTCCAGAGGCCGCCGGTATTTCGCACTTTTTCCACAAGCTTAAAAGCGGCTGCCAGGAATACGGCGATCATGGCAATCATGGTGGTGGCCCGGAGCTTAAACCCAAGCACCAGAATCAGGCCAAGAGCCCCCCCTATAAGTCCCCGGTTTTGCTTTGTCCGGGCTTTGGGAAGCAGCAGATAGAGATAGAGGATTCCCATAAGGCAGGGCCTGGAACAGGTGTTGGTATAGAAATATCCGGCCCACACATAGGAGAGGGGGCAGAGGACACAGATAACCAGGTAGAAAACCCCTGTGCGCAGGCCGGCGGTTTTTTCTCCAATCCGGAAGCCCAGCCAGATAGAACCTGTGATACAGGCAATGTTTACCAGCTGGACGGCGGGCATGAAAAAGGATTCTGACACTCCGCATCTGGACAGGAGGAGCAGAAACCAGTAAGTCAGGATGGTGATAGGGTAGTTGTTGGTGTACCGGGCGAAATAACCCGTCTCATAGGTGCCGGAAATGGTGCGGGTTTTCAGCATTTCCACAGCCATGTCAAAGGTCTTTAGGGGATCGTAGCGCAGCATGGGCCGGAAGACGAAGAGGAATATAAGCTGTCCGGCGGCCAGAATCAGGATGCACAGGAGGGACAGGCGGCGCAGGTTTTTCTCTTCCTGCTTATCCAGCAGGCGCCGGATGAGAAGGAGGGCGGCCAGCAGCAGGATCACCCCTGCCAGTATGAAGAGAAAGCGGAGGGGAAGGGTATCCATGTTCCGAAGCCAGGACGAATCCCACCGCACAAAGGACCAGATGCCGGTATACAGGCAGAAAACTGCCAGCAGAAGAAAAATTAACGTGTACATGTGACCTCCCAAAACGTATATTATATATAGAATAACCTAAAAAGGCAGGGGGGACAAGGGCGAATGGGGATTTTACGAAAATATATCTTGTGAAATTCCGATTATTTGTTATAATAGAACTGTTAAAAACAGCCAGCTGGCCTTCCGGAAACAAGCCATGTATCAGGGAAGGTTTTTTACTGCTGTTTGGTGTGAATGTCTAAAAGGAGTGGATTATGGGAAAATATTTCGGAACGGACGGTTTCCGCGGCGAGGCGAATGTGAAGCTGACGGTGGAGCACGCTTTTAAGGTGGGAAGGTATCTGGGATGGTACTATGGAAGGGATCACAAGGCAAAGATTGTGATTGGAAAAGATACCAGAAGAAGCAGCTATATGTTTGAGTATGCCCTGGCGGCAGGCATTACGGCTTCGGGGGCAGACGCATACCTTCTGCATGTGACCACTACCCCCAGCGTATCCTATGTGGTGCGGACGGAAGGCTTTGACTGCGGGATTATGATTTCCGCCAGCCACAATCCCTTTCACGACAACGGGATTAAGGTGATCAACGGCCTGGGTCATAAGCTGGAGGCGGAGATTGAGGAGAAGATTGAGAGATATATAGACGGCCAGGTGGAGGAACGTCCGCTGGCTACCGGGGCGGATATCGGGCGCACCATTGATTTTGCCGCAGGCCGCAACCGCTATATCGGCTATCTGATCTCCCTGCCAACCCGTTCTTTCAAAAATATGCGGGTGGGCCTGGACTGCTCCAACGGCAGTGCTTCCGCCATTGCCAAGAGCGTGTTTGACGCCCTGGGAGCCAAGACCTATGTGATCAACAACGACCCGGACGGAACCAATATCAATACCAACTGCGGCTCCACCCATATTGAGGTGCTGCAGCAGTTTGTACGGGAGAAGCATCTGGATGTGGGCTTTGCCTATGACGGGGATGCGGACCGCTGTATCGCCGTGGACGAAAACGGGGACGTGGTGGACGGCGACCGGATTCTCTATGTGTGCGGCAAGTACATGATGGAACAGAACGCCCTCAGGGACAATACCATCGTCACTACGGTTATGTCCAACCTGGGCCTTTACAAAGCCTGTGACCGTATCGGCATGAAGTACGAGAAGACGGCCGTAGGCGACAAGTACGTATATGAAAATATGACCCAGAACGGCTTCCAGCTGGGCGGGGAGCAGTCCGGGCACATTATTTTCAGCAAACATGCAACCACCGGGGACGGAATCCTCACTTCCCTGAAGATTATGGAAGTGATTCTGGAGAAGAAGACTTCCCTGGCTACTCTGGCTTCCGAGGTGAAGATTTATCCCCAGCTTCTGCAGAATCTGAAAGTGACGGATATGGATGCCACCCTGAACCATCCCGATGTGAAGAAAGCTATCGGAGAAGTGGAGGAGAAGCTGGGAAGCGAAGGCCGCATCCTGGTCCGCAAGAGCGGCACCGAGCCCTTGCTGCGGGTAATGGTGGAAGCCCTCACCGACGAGCTCTGCGAGGAGCATGTGCTGCATGTGATTAACGCTATGAAAGGGACCCTGTAAGGGAACTAAAAACAGGAGGTATGATAAGATGAAAAAGACAGCACTGGTAGTGATGGCCGCCGGAATCGGAAGCCGTTTCGGGGGAGGAATCAAGCAGCTGGAGCCTGTAGGCCCCAGCGGGGAGATTATCATGGATTATTCCATCCATGATGCCCTGGAGGCAGGATTTAACAAGGTGGTATTTATCATCCGCAAGGATCTGGAGAAGGATTTCCGGGAGATCATCGGAAACCGCATCGAGAAGCTGACGGAAGTAGCTTATGCCTTCCAGGAGGTAGAGGATCTTCCCGGCGGCTTCAAGAACCCGGAAGGGCGTACGAAACCCTGGGGTACCGGCCAGGCGGTCTTAAGCTGCAGGGGCCTTTTAAATGAGCCCTTTGTGGTAATCAATGCCGACGACTATTACGGGAAAGAGGCTTTCGTGAAGGTACACGATTATCTGGTGCAGGATCGTCCTTCCAACGGAATGTTTGACTTCTGTATGGCAGGCTTTATTTTGGGAAATACTCTCAGTGACAACGGAGCCGTTACCAGAGGAATCTGCAAAGTGGAGAACGGCTACCTGACGGATGTAGTGGAGACTTCCGGAATTGAAAAGCTGCCGGAGGGCGGCGCTGCCGTGCCGGGTGAGGACGGAAAACTGGTGCCTGTGGATGCAAAGAGCTATGTTTCCATGAATATGTGGGGACTGACACCGGATTTCCTGGATGAGATCGAGAGGGGCTTTATTGAATTTCTGGGAAATGTGAAGCCTGGGGATTTGAAAGCCGAGTATCTGCTTCCGGGGATCATTGACGGGCTTTTGAAGAGCCAGAAGGCATCTGTCAAGGTGCTTAAGACCAATGACAAATGGTTCGGCGTAACCTACAAGGAAGATAAGCAGTCGGTAGTGGATTCTTTCAAAAAGCTCATTGCCGACGGCGTATATAAGGAAAAACTTTTTTCTTAAAAAGCAAAGAGGAAGGGCACCCCGAAGGCGGTGCCCTTTAAAAACAGGTGAAGTATGAAAACGAAGAAGAAAAATCTGCTCTCTTACTATGGGCCTTATAAAGGGCTTTTGGCTCTGGATCTTTTGTTCGCCATGACCGGAGCAGGGGTGAGCCTTTCTATTCCCCTGATTGTCCGCTATATAACCAACCAGGTGATTTATGAGGAGAGCGGCGCAGCATGGAATACGATTGTTTCCTTAAGCGTTCTGATGCTGGGGCTTCTGGCTTTGGAGCTGGCCTGCAATTTCTATATTACCTACTGGGGCCATATGATGGGCGCCAGGATGGAATACGGGATGCGGAGCGAGATCTTTGAACACTACCAGAAGCTGTCCTTTGCCTTTTACGATAACCAGAAGGTGGGACAGCTTATGTCCAGGGTGACCAACGATCTCTTTGAGATTACGGAGCTTCTGCACCACGGGCCGGAGGACGTGGTTATCTCCCTGATTAAAATATTGGGAGCCATTGTCATTCTCTGGCAGATCAATCTGAAGCTGACTCTGGTGGTGGCGGCTTTTTTGCCTTTTATCTTCTGCTTTGCCCTGTATCTCAACAAAAAGATGAAATGGGTTTTTAAGCAGAACCGGGCCCGGATGGCGGATATCAACGGGCAGATTGAGGACAACCTGTCGGGAATCCGGGTGGTCAAATCCTTTGCCAACGAAGAGATTGAGCTTCAGAAATTCCAGCAGGGGAACAGCCGGTTCCTGGAGTCCAAGCGGAACAATTATCTCTATATGGGCACTTATCATTCCGTATTGAATGCCATGCTCACGGGGGTTACCATTGGGGTGGTGCTGGTGGGAGCCAGGCTCATCACCACCTCGGCCATGAAGGTGACGGATCTCATTACCTTTCTTTTGTACGTGGCAAATTTTACGGAGCCGGTAAAGAAGCTTATTAACTTTACTGAGCAGTTCCAGAACGGATATTCCGGTTACACCCGGTTCCGGGAAATCATGGAGATAGAGCCGGATATTGGGGACGGCAGGAATGCGTTACCTCTCCGGGATGTGAAGGGAGAGGTGGAATTTGAAAATGTGTCCTTCCGGTATGAAGAACACACGGAGGTTGTGCTGGACCATGTGAACCTGAAGGTGGAGGCAGGCAGCTATGTAGCCCTGGTGGGTTCCTCAGGAGGCGGAAAGACAACCCTGTGCAGCCTGATTCCCCGGTTTTATGATGTGACATCGGGCAGTGTGCGGATCGACGGCCGGGATGTGCGGGATGTGACCCTAAAAAGCCTTCGGGAGAATATCGGGATCGTCCAGCAGGACGTGTATCTCTTTGCGGGGACGGTGATGGACAACATTCTCTACGGAAGGCCCGGGGCTTCCCGGGAGGAAGTGGTAGAGGCGGCCCAAAGTGCCAATGCCCATGAGTTTATTATGGAGCTTCCTAAGGGGTATGACACGGATATCGGGCAGCGGGGGGTGAAGCTCTCCGGCGGGCAGAAGCAGAGATTGTCCATAGCCCGGGTATTCCTGAAAAATCCCCCTATCCTGATCTTTGATGAGGCCACCTCCGCCCTGGACAATGAGAGCGAACGGGTGGTGCAGGAGTCCCTGGAGCATCTGGCCCGGAACCGGACCACCTTTGTCATTGCCCACCGGCTGTCTACCATCCGCAATGCCCAGAGAATCCTGGTGCTGACGGAGCACGGCATCGAGGAAGAAGGAACCCATGAGGAACTGATGGCCCTTCACGGCGTCTATGAGAAACTGTATAATATGTGAGGATACCTGATTTATGGAAATCAATTTAAAACGCCCGGAGCTGGAAGACCGGGAGCTGATCAACGGATATTTGAAATATGCGGATACAAGAAGCTGCGAGATGACCTTTGCCAACAGCTATCTCTGGTCCAGGCATTACGACACGGGCTTTGCCATTGTGGAGGATATGCTGGTCTTCGGGAATACGGCAGGAGATACTTCCTTCACCTTTCCGGTGGGGCCTGGGGATGAGAAAAGAGCGGTGGATGCCCTGATGGCGTACTGTGAGGAGAAAGGGGTCCCCTTCCAGCTTCACAATATCACGGAGGGGGATTTTGCCAAGCTGGAGCAGTTTTATCCCGGGGAACTGTCTATTGCCTATGAGCGGGACTATGCGGATTATGTGTATGAGACAGAGAAGTTAAGCCGTCTTTCCGGGAAGAAATACCACAGCAAAAAGAATCATGTGAATAAATTCAAAGCCATGTATCCCGACTGGAGTTATGAACCTATCACAAAGGACAATGTGGAGGAGTGCTTCCAGATGGCTCTGCGCTGGCGGGAGCTCAACGGCTGTGAGGAGGACGAGGAGAAGCATGCGGAGATCTGTGTAGCCTTAAATTTCCTGCGGCTCTTTGAGGAACTGGAAATGAGGGGCGGCGCCCTGCGTGTAAACGGAGAGATTGCGGCATTTACCATCGGGGAACCTGTGGGGAAGGACACTCTGGTGGTTCACATTGAGAAGGCTTTTGCAGATGTCCAAGGAGCCTACACCATGATCAACCAGCAGTTTGCGGAACATGAAGGAGCAGGCTTCACCTATCTGAACCGGGAGGAAGACATGGGTGAGGAAGGGCTTAGACAGGCAAAGATGTCGTATAAACCTGTATTTCTGATCGAAAAAGGGGTTGTAAGAAGAAAAACTCTCCTGTAAGATAGAAAGAGCGGCAAAAGAGGAGAAGACAATGAAAAAATTTGAGGCAAATATTCGGAAGGTGACCCCCTATACACCGGGAGAGCAGCCCCATGAACCGGATATGATCAAGCTGAATACCAACGAGAATCCCTATCCCCCCTCCCCGGAGGTGGCACGGGCTTTGAAAGAGATGGACCCGGAGCGTCTGCGGCTGTATCCGGACCCTTCCTCTTCCGTCCTGGTGGAAGCCCTGGCCGGTTTTTATCACAGAAAGCCGGAGGAGATTTTTGTGGGCGTGGGCTCGGATGATGTGCTGGCTATGGCTTTCCAGACCTTTTTCCAATCGGAAAAGCCCATTTTGTTTCCCGATATTACCTATTCCTTCTATCCGGTATGGGCAGAGCTTTTCCGGATACCCGGGAGAAGCCCGGCTCTTGATGAGGAGTTCCGGATAGTGAAGGAGGATTATTTCGGGGAAAACGGCGGAATCGTGTTCCCTAATCCCAATGCGCCTACCGGGGTTTATATGGAGCTTGCGGAAGTGGAGGAAATCCTGCAGCATAATCCGGAGGTAATTGTTATTGTGGATGAGGCCTATGCAGACTTCGCAGGCCCTTCCGCCATGGAACTGGTGGATCGGTATGAAAACCTGCTGGTGGTGCAGACCTTTTCCAAGTCCCGGTCCATGGCAGGCATGCGCATCGGGTTTGCCGTGGGAAATCCGGTGCTGATCCGGTATCTGAATGATGTGAAATATGCCTTTAACTCCTACACCATGAGCCAGGCGGCTCTGGAGCTGGGAGCAGCGGCCGTGAGGGATGAAAGGTATTTTAGGGAAACTCTTAAGAAGATTACGGAGGTCCGGGAGCGGACGAAGAGGGAACTGGCGGGACTTGGCTTTACGTTTCCCGATTCCAAAGCCAATTTTATCTTTGCTTCCCATGAAAGCTGTCCTGCAGAGGAACTGTTTGAGGCCCTTAAGGCAGAGCGCATCTATGTGCGCCACTTTCAGGGGCCCCGGATTGGAAATTACCTGAGGATTACCGTAGGCACGGAGGAACAGATGGCGGCCTTGCTGGCATTTTTGAGAGATTACCTGGAGAAGGATTCAGGAAAACGGAGGAAAAGGGATTCATGACAGAGACATTGGTACAGTGGTTTGTGGAAACTTTAGGAGGAAGTGCGGCAAAGGAACTGATTATTTTCATCATTTCCATGATCCCCATTCTGGAGCTCAGGGGAGGACTGCTGGCGGCAGGCCCTGCATTCCTGGATGTGGAGATGTGGAGGGCAATTCCTATCTGTATCGTAGGGAATTTGATTCCGGTGCCTTTTATTCTGCTGCTGATTACAAAAATTTTCAGCTGGCTGAAAGGGACGAAGCTCTTCCGCCCTATGGTGGAGAAGCTGGAGCATAAGGCCATGAGCAAGAAGGATAAGATCGAAAAATATGAGTTCTGGGGACTTTTGTTTTTTGTAGGGATTCCCCTGCCGGGAACGGGAGCCTGGACGGGATCCCTCATTGCGGCCCTGCTTGGCATTAAATTTAAAAAGGCTTTCCCGGCGGTGATTCTGGGGGTTCTTTTGGCGGCGTTCATTATGACGATCCTGTCGTATACGATTTTGGGTACAATCTTTGGTTAAGAGGTGAGGTTCATGGATTGTGAGGAGAAGAAACTCTATTTTATCTACAATCCCCATGCAGGTAAGGAACATATCAAAGGCAAGATGTACGGCATCCTCCAAGTGCTGGCGGATGCGGGGTATGAGCTGACGGTGTATCCCACGAAAGGCTGCCAGGACGCTGTGGAGCGGATACGGGGGCTTTCGGACGATTACGCTCTGGTAGTGTGCAGCGGCGGGGACGGAACTTTGGACGAGGTGGTTACGGGAATGATGCAGAGGGAGCATAAGATTCCCATCGGCTACATTCCTGCGGGAACCTGCAACGATTTCGCCCGCTCCCTGGAGATTCCGGCGAATATGCAGCGGTCGGCGGAGATTGCCGTTCACGGAGAAGATTTTTCCTTTGACGTAGGTTCTTTTAACGATAAAAATTTTATCTACATTGCGGCTTTCGGCATCTTTACGGATGTGTCCTATTCTACCAAGCAGGAGGTTAAGAATGCCCTGGGACAGATGGCCTATATCCTGGAAGGAATGAAGCGTCTTTACAACGTGAAATCCTATTATCTGAAAGTGACCAGCCAGGAGATGTGCTTTGAGGGTGATTTTCTCTTTGGTATGGTGACAAACTCGAAGTCTGTAGGAGGATTTAAGAGCATCATCGGGAAAAATGTAGTCTTTGACGACGGCGTGTATGAGGTGACCTTTATCCGCCGGCCTAAAAATCCCCTGGAGCTCCAGGAGATCCTGGCAGCACTGCTTATTGAAGAGATTGATACCAAGTACATGTACTCTTTCCGCAGCTCCCGGATTCAGGTAGAGGCGGAGGAGCCCATTCCCTGGACCCTGGACGGAGAGTTTGGGGGGGAGCACCGGCAGGCGGTGATTTCCAATAATCCCCGGGCTGTGGAAATACGGATTACGGCGGAGTGCAGGAAGGGTATTACCTGCAGGACGGAACCGGAGCGTTCAAAATAATCATAAAAACCGGTGGGATTTTTTGCATATTGTACAAAATAATCCCTCCGGTTTTTGATATAATTCACAAAAATTGGGAAATGTATTGCAAGGGGATAAATTATGTGATATAGTATTTCCAGATTGATAGACAATTACATGAGATTCCATACGACGTGTTACTGGTAATGCAGGCAAGATCGGACGAAATGAAACGGAAAGGCTGTGACATACAGTCTTTTAGAGTGATTCATATTCTGTCGGATCTTTTTTTGCGGGAAATTTCAGGGAGTGTCTGTCAGCGTTATCCCGGCCGGATAAAACAAATGGAAATGCTTCAAAGAGCAGGAAAGGATGAGTTATGGATTACAACAAAGTAGCCCAGGACATTCTTGACAATGTGGGCGGAAAATCAAACGTAAAAAATGTAACACACTGTTTTACACGTCTGCGCTTTGTGCTGAAGGACAACAGCAAGGCAGACAAATCCGTGGTGGAGCATCTGGAAGGCGTGATTTCTGTAGTGGAAGCAGGGGGCCAGTTCCAGGTGGTATGCGGTGCCAAGGTGACGAAGATTTATGATGCAGTGCTTCCTCTGGTGGGAGATCTGGAAGAGAGCGGTTCGGGAGAACCCCAGAAGGGGGGAGCCATGAATCTGGTGCTTCAGAAGATTTCCGAAATTTTCACCCCTATTGTTCCCGCTATTGCGGCTGCAGGCTTGATCAAGGGTCTTCTCTCTGCTGCAGGCAGGCTGCCGGCCTTTGACGCCTTTACGGCTACCAGTACCTATACGATTCTGAATACGGCCAGCAACATTATTTTCTATTTCATGCCCATTTTCCTGGCCTATACGGCAGCGAAAGCTTTGAAGTGCAGCCAGGTAATCTCTATGGTACTGGGCGCTTTCCTCTGCCATCCGGTGATTGACGCTTTGATTCAGGATGTGGAGACGGCCTCTACCATTTTCGGCCTGCCTGTGATAAAGAAGGCCTTTACCATCGGTGAGTCTACGAAAGTATTCAGCTATACGGAGTCGGTTATCCCCATTATCCTGGCGGTGATTGTGCTGGCCTTCCTGGAGAAATGGCTGAAGAAGGTGATACCGGAGATTCTGCAGGTGATTCTGGTGCCGGGAATTTCCCTGATTGTTATGGTTCCCGTGATGCTGGTTGTAGTAGGCCCGGTGGGAATTTACGTGGGTTATGCTATCCAGTGGCTGTACCAGGCCCTTTACTCCTTTAGTCCTCTTCTGGGTGGCGTTATCGTCGGCGGCCTGTGGGGTGTGTTCGTTATCTTCGGCGCCCACCGGGCATTGCTTCCCATCGGACTCAATGACGTGGCTATTTCCGGAACCAACACGCTTTTGTGTTTTGCAGGATCCGCAAACTTCTCCCAGGCAGGAGCGGCTCTGGGAGTTATGCTGAAATCTAAAAACGCGGATACCAAGCAGGTGGCGGGCGCGGCCACGGTTTCCGCCTTCCTGGTGGGAATTACGGAGCCGGCCATCTACGGATGTAACCTGCGGCTGAAAAAACCCATGATTTGTGCAGTGATTGCCGGAGCTCTGGGCGGCGCCATTATGGGAATCGGAAATGCAGTAAATACGGGCTTTGCCAACAACGGTATCCTGACAATTATGTCTTATTACGGAGAGGGAACAAGCTTCGGCAGGTTCCTGGCATATCTGATTGGTATTGCGGTAGCCTTCTTCGGAGCGGCGATTCTGACCTATCTGGTAGGCTTTGACGAGGGAGGAACCAGTTCTCTGGGCAAGACGGCGGCTCCCGCCAAGGAAGACGCGCCGAAAGCCATCGGTGACGGAACGGTGGTAGAGATTGCTTCCCCGGTAGAGGGAAAGGCTTATCCCTTGGAGGAAGTGCAGGATGAAGTATTTGCCTCCGGCGCCCTGGGAAAAGGAATTGCAATTCTTCCCGCAAAGGGAGAGGTGACGGCTCCTGCGGACTGCACCGTATCGGTGCTGTATCCCACCCTCCATGCTATGGGCCTGCAGCTTGAGAACGGCGTGGAGCTTCTGATACATATTGGAATGGATACGGTAAGACTGGAGGGCGAAGGCTTTACCAAGCATGTAAACGAGGGAGATCAGATTAAGAAGGGAACAAAGATTGTGTCCTTTGACATTGATAAAATTAAAGCAGCTGGTTATGATACAACGGTGAGCATTGTCATTTCCAATATGGACGCTTTCAGCCAGGTAGACGGTGTGCCCATGGAAGCAGCAGACGGCAGCAAGACCGTTATCCGGGCGGTCCGGTAGACAGGAGGGTTTTTGTATGAGCTATCATTTTCCTGAAAACTTTTTGTGGGGAGCTTCCTCCTCCGCCTTCCAGATAGAAGGCGGATGGGAGGAGCAGGGCAAGGGTATGACCGTTGCCGATTACAATTCCTTTCAGAGATCCGAGAAGCAGGCGGACAGCAAGGTGGCCAGCGATTTCTATCATCACTGGAAGGAAGACATTGATCTGATGAAGGAAATGGGGATGAAAGCCTACCGCTTCTCCCTGTCCTGGGCCAGAATTATCCCCGACGGGGACGGAGAGATCAATGAGAAGGGAATCGCCTTCTACAACCAGGTGATTGACTACCTTATCTCCCAGGGAATAAAACCCCTTGTGACCCTGTACCACTTTGATCTTCCCTATGCTCTGGTGAAGAAGTACAACGGCTGGGAATGTCGGGACTGTGCCTTTGCCTTTGAGCGCTATGCAAAGGTCTGCTATGAGGCCTTTGGGGACCGGGTGAAGTACTGGCAGATGATCAACGAGCAGAACCTGATGATCCGGGTGAATAACCGGATGAATATTTACACGGAGGATGATTGGGAGGCCGACCGTATGCGCGCCCAGATGGACTATCACATGTTCCTGGGCCATGCCCTGGCGGTGAATGCCTGCCACCAGCTGGTAGAGGGAGGCAAAGCGGCTCCGGCGGTTTCCTCCACCTGCACCTATCCGCTCACCAACAAGCCGGAGGATGTGTGGGCGGCAAAGATGAATGACTGGTTCAAAACCAATTACTGCCTGGAAATGCACATCAACGGGGAGTATCCCGGGTACTACATGCGGTATCTGAAAGAGCGGAACATTGTTCCCAAGATGGAAGAGGGGGATCGGGAGATTCTTAAGAAGGCAAAGATTGATTACATTGCCCTGAACTATTACCGGACACTCTGCGCCAGCTACCTTCCGGCGGATGAGGAGCATCCGGCGGGCTCCCGGGTATTCCGGGGCAATGAGGTGGATTTCGACCAGTACGGCTACTGCAGGGACGAGAAGAATGAGAATCTGAAAGCCAGTGAATACGGGGCGCAGATTGATCCCATGGGCCTGCGGATTGTGCTGAACGAGTACTATCGGAGATACCATCTGCCCATGATTGTCACAGAGAACGGTTTGGGTATGGGTGACGTGCTGACGGAGGACGGAAAGGTTCATGACGATTACCGGATCGATTATTTGCGGGGACATATTGCCGCTATCGGGGACGCCATGGAGGACGGCGTGGAGATGATGGGGTACTGCCCCTGGTCCGTAATGGATCTTTTAAGCTCCCACCAGGGATTCCGGAAGCGCTACGGGTTCATTTATGTTAACCGGGACGATCACGATCTGAAGGATCTGGCCCGTATCCGGAAAGACAGCTTTTACTGGTATCAGAATGTGATAAAGACAAACGGGGAGAGTTTGTGATAACATGCGTGTGGTAAAGGTGCTGAATAATTCCCTGGTCCTGGCTCTTGACGGCCAGGGCCGGGAAACAATTCTCATGGGAAAGGGAATCGGATATCAAAAGTCTATCGGCTATCAGTTTCGGGAGAATGAGATTGAGAAAGTCTTCGTCCTTCAGGACCGGGAGGTATCAAAGAATATCATCCGGCTGGCGGCGGAGACGGATGCCGTCTATTTTGAGCTGGCGAAAAATGTCATTGACTATGCCATGGAAACCTTCGGCATGGAGCTGATGGATCATATCTACCTTTCCCTTACCGACCACCTGGCGTTTGCGGCCAGGCGGCTTCGGGAGGGGATTGTACTTCAGAACTTTTATACCCAGGATATGAAACAATTTAACCCGGATGAGTTTGAGGTGGGGGAGTATGCCCTCCGCCTTCTGTCTGAGGAGTTTCAAGTGGAATTTCCCAAAGATGAGGCGGGCAACATTGCCTTTCACTTCATCAATGCCCAGTATGACCACCCCTATAACAGCCACAATCAGAAGATTGCCCGGGTGGTGGAGGACATTCTGGACATTGTAAAGTATAATTTCGGTATTACCTACAACGAGGACAGTACGGCCTATTCCCGGTATGTAACCCATCTGCGCTTGTTTGCCCAGCGCCTTGTGAGCAAAAGCCTTCTGCCGGAGGAACACTCCAGCCTTCTCCACGATCAGATCGCTACGGTCTGCCAAAAGGAGTTTGACTGTGTCCGCAGGATCCAGCTCTATATTACGGAGACCTTTTATACGAAGCTGACGAACCAGGAGGAAATGTACCTGGCCCTGCATATTCACCGGGTGCTGGAGGAGCAGTAATACGGGATGGAAACTTTGGCAAACCCCTTGCCAGGAGCCTTGGGGATCGTATATAATGGACAGGTATGAAAAAGGAAAACGGAGGTAATTCATTATGTTAGTATCAGCAGCAGAGATGCTCAAGAAGGCCAAGGCCGGACATTATGCGGTAGGCCAGTTCAACATCAACAACCTGGAGTGGACCAAGGCAGTGCTTCTCACCGCCCAGGAGAACAATTCTCCCGTAATTCTCGGCGTGTCTGAGGGCGCAGGGAAATATATGGCAGGTTACAAGACTGTGGTTGGCATGGTGAACGGAATGCTGGAGGAGCTGAAGATTACGGTTCCCGTAGCCCTGCATCTGGATCACGGCAGCTACGACGCCTGCTATAAGTGCATTGAGGCGGGCTTCTCCTCCATCATGTTCGACGGTTCCCATTATCCCATTGAGGAGAATATTGAGAAGACGAAAGAGCTGGTGAAGGTCTGCGCAGAGAAGGGGATTTCCCTGGAGGCAGAGGTAGGCTCTATTGGCGGCGAGGAAGACGGCGTTATCGGCATGGGCGAGTGTGCGGATCCCAAGGAGTGCAAGATGATTGCGGATCTGGGTATTGATTTCCTGGCAGCAGGAATCGGCAACATTCACGGAAAGTATCCGGAGAACTGGGCGGGATTGAGTTTCGAGACCCTGGACGCTATCCAGCAGCTTACCGGCGAGATGCCTCTGGTACTCCACGGCGGTACGGGTATTCCCACCGACATGATCAAGAAAGCCATCGACCTGGGCGTTTCCAAGATCAATGTAAATACCGAGTGCCAGCTTTCCTTTGCAGCCGCTACCAGAAAGTATGTGGAAGAGGGCAAGGATCAGCAGGGCAAGGGCTATGACCCCAGAAAGCTTCTGGCTCCCGGATTTGAGGCTATCAAAGAGACCGTGAAAGAGAAGATGGAGATCTTTGGTTCTATCGGGAAAGCGTAAACGGAAATAGGGATCAAAAAAAGGGCGGCGCGGGAAGCGCCGCCCTTTTTTCGGTTGGAAACATATTCAAATCAAAGATTTCACAGAATTTCCCTCCACAAGAACCGGGGCGAAAAGAATCTCCCGGTTGGGAAGTTCGTTTTTGTGTTCGATGCGCTCAATGAGAAGTTCCCCTACCCGGGTTCCGATAATGCGGGGATCCATATCAATATAACTGGGCTGGATGTAAAAAAGATCCAGGTTCAGGATATTTCCGTAGCAGATCAGGGAGATATCTTCGGGAACTCTAATATTGTGGGAACGAAAATAGCGCAGTGCCCCCACAGCCAGCTCATTGTTCATGGCGAGAACGGCGGTGGGAGGGGGATCCAGAGAGAGCAGATGCCGGGCTCCTTCGTAACCCGAATCGGAGCAGTTATAGTTCCCGTAAAACTGGCAGGGATAGTGCTCGTCCACGGAAATGCCGATGGACTGCATGGCACGGCGGAAGCCTTCGATACGCTCGATACCGGAGCTGATGGACTGCTGGCCGCAGATAATGCCGATCCGGCTGTGGCCCTTTTCAATCAGGTGGCGGGTCATCAGGTAGGAACCGGTAGCATTATCGCTGTCCACGAAATCCCCTTTAAAAGAAGGAAAGCTGATTTTTCTGCCGCAGAGGACAAAGGGAATCTGCTGGCTGATGGAGGCAATAAACTCATGGTTAAAGCCGGTAGTGTTCAGGATAATGCCGTCCACCTTTTTCTCCAGAAGGAGCTTCAGATAGGAAAGCTCCTTTTCTTTTTCGTTATCGGTGCTGCAGACAATAAGGTTGTAATTGTATTGCTTCAGGATATTTTCCACGGAACGGTTGACGAAGGTAAAAAAACTGTTGGAAATATCGGATACAATCAGGCCGATGGTCTGGGTGCTTTCGTTTTTCAGGCTTCTTGCCACGGAATTGGGGTAATAATTCAGCTGCTTGATGGCATCCATGACTTTCTGTTCCAGTTCGGGACTGACAAAGTAATTTTTATTTAAAACACGGGATACGGTGGCGATGGAGACGTTCGCTTTTTTGGCCACATCCTTAATGGTGACGTTTGACATAAAATAACCTCTTTATTCTTTAAAAAGCTAGAGAAGAATACGTTTACATGTTTTGTGATTATTATATCCGATCTTTTCCATAAAGGCAACCTGTAGATTTTGATGAAAAAATATAAAAATAGGCATTGACAAATCATATAAATAGTACTAATATAGCCTTAAAGATAACGTTTACTTCATGATAATAACCAAAACAGGGGTTAAAGTGCGCACAAACATCCAAGAAAACAAAAGAAAATATATGGAAAATATTTTCTTTTTTACATGAAAAGAAAACGTATTCTTGAAGGAAAGGGATTATGGAGAAAGAAAAGCTGAGTCAGGCAATCAAAGACTGCGAAGAGGAAGAAAAAGAACTGAGATTTCGGAAGTTTGGGATTCGGGAGGCCAGAAGACTGGGAGAAATTCTTGTCCGGATAGCGGAGGAGAGAAAAGCTCCGGTTGCATTGGACATAGAACTCTGGGGTTTCCAGGTATTTCATTCTTGTATGGATCAGGCGGCTCCGTATAATAATCTATGGATTGAGCGGAAACACCGCATGGTCAGAACAAAGCAGATAAGCAGCCTTCACGCAGGGTATCTGCTGGAGTGCCAGGGACAGGATTTGGAAAGGGACTGGCTTCTGGATCCGAAAGCCTACGCAGTCAAAGGGGGCGGCTTCCCGATTCTTCTGGAGGACGGGAGCTGCATCGGAAGTGCGGCCTGCTCGGGGCTGCCCCACGAGCAGGACCACAGACTGATTGTGGAAGGCCTCCGGCGCTGTAAAGAAATGAATATTCATGATAGGAGTGAAGGAGGAGCAGAAGAATGAAGATAGAGAGCATCAAAGATACCGTTTCCCTAAACAACGGAATGGAAATCCCACAGCTGGGATTCGGATGCTTTCAGCTTGCAGATCAGGAGATAGAACAGATTATCCGCTGGGCGGCGGAAGCGGGATACCGGTATTTTGATGCGGCCACCCGCTATGAGAATGAGAGGGGAGTGGGACAGGGTCTCCGCAGCTGCGGCGTACCCCGGGAGGAACTTTTCGTAGTGAGCAAAATCTGGCCCTCCTGCTTTGACGAGCCGGAGAAGGCGGTGGAGTACAGTCTGAAAGAGCTGAATGTGGATTATATTGACTCCTACTATCTCCACTGGCCCTCATCCAGCGAAGACCGCAGGTACAGGGCCTGGGAAACCCTTTTAAAGTATCAGGAAAAAGGACTGTTAAAGAGCCTGGGCGTCTCCAATTTTACGGAGGAACAGCTGGAAAAGCTGATTGCAAAGTTCGGTGTCCTGCCGGTGGTAAACCAGGTGGAACTGCATCCCTGGTATCCCCAGAGGGAGCTGAAAAAGTACTGCCGGGAAAAACAGATTGGGGTGACGGCCTGGGGGCCCATCTTCCGGGGCTGTATCCATGAGGTGCCGCTTATGGAAGAGCTGGGAGAGAAATACGGGAAATCGCCGGTGCAGGTAACGCTGCGGTGGCATCTGCAGCAAGGACATATTGTGATACCCAAGTCATCCAGGAAGGAGCGGATTTGGGCGAACGCACAGCTCTATGACTTTGAGCTTTCCGGGGAGGATATGGAGCGTATCGACTACCTGGAGAACGGAAGGCATTTCGGGAGCGATCCCAACACCAATAACGGAGAAAATTTCCAGGTTAAGTATGAATAATAGGAGGTTTAATATGAAAATTTCAATCGGAGGCGACCACTGCGGATTTGAACTGAAAGGGATGGTGCTCAAATGGCTGGAGGAACGGGGCCATCAAGTAATTGACCACGGTGTCTATGACAAAAATCCGGTAGATTTTCCGGACATGGCGCAGAAGGTGTGCGCATCAATTCTGAAGGGAGAGGCGGAGCGGGGAATTATGCTGTGCGGAAGCGGTATCGGAGCAGCCATTGCCTGCAACAAGATTCCAGGTATCCGGGCGTCTGTAGTTCACGATTACTATTCTGCCCATCAGGCAGTGGAACACGACGATGTGCAGGTTATGTGCATGGGCCAGTGGATTGTGGGGGAACTGCTCACCTACGATTTGATTGAAACCTTCTTAAATGCCAGATTTTCCACGGATCCCATTTACCGGGTGAAAGTAGAAAAATTGGAAAAGATGGACGGTGCCCTGGCAGACCGCAGGTAACGGGAAACATTTTATACATACAAACCTACAAGGAGGAAAGAACATGAAAAAGAGATTGGCACTTTTACTGGCGGTAACGTTACTTTTGGGAGCGGCAGGCTGCGGAGCGAAGGAAGAGCCTGCGGCGAAGACGGAGACTCCGGCAGCTGCAGAAGAGACGCCGGAAGCTGGCGGCAGACGAGGATATTGCCGTGATTATCGGAAGTGACAGCTCCAATGACAATATCGCCATCTCCGGTTCTGTGCTGGAGGCGAAAATTCCTACCATAGCACAGGGAAGCAGCCCCAAGCTTACAGCTGTCTGCGACGATGAAAACCCGTATATGTTCCAGATCCGTACCAGTGATGCTACCCTCTGTGAGGCTTTGATTCAGTATGCAGTAGAAGAAAAAGGCTTGAAGACCTTTGCGGTTATCCACGATACGGAGTCGGCTTCGTCGGATCAGGCCCGCTTGTTTACAGAGGCTTTGGCGAAGTATGATATTGAGCCTACGGTAGTTGTGCCTTTTACTACCGGAACCAAGGATTTCAGTTCCCACCTGGTACAGATTCAGAATACCCAGCCGGATGCGGTGATTGCTGCAATGTTCCACACGGAGGCGGCCATTGTAGTACAGCAGATGCGGGCTATGGGAATGGAGATGCCCATTTTCGGAAGCAATGCTTTCGGTGATCCCATTACTATCGGATTAGCGGGAGAGTATATGAACAATGTATTCAGCGTGACGGGATGGGTTCCCAATACGCCCAATGAGAGAGGTGCGGCGTTCTCGAAGAAATATACGGATACCTATGGTGTGGAATGTGCCATGTCCGCAGCTAAGATTTACGATATGGTATATATCGCTTGTGAAGCCATTGAGCGGGCCGGAAGCACGGACCGGGAGGCTGTCCGTGATGCCATGGCTACCATTGACGGGTATGAGGGTGCTATTACCATATATGACTGCCGTACCAACGGGGCCTGCGGACGAGGCGGCCTGGTGGTGGAAGTAGTGGATAAAGTGCCCACGATCCGGGAAGATGTCTATGCGGAGAAAGACCTGTAAATAAGGAGATCAGGAATGAATATACAATTACTCGTTTCAGGAATCTCCATGGGAGTGGTATACGGACTGATAGCCATGGGAATGGTTCTGATCTTCCGATCCGTGGGAATTATGAACTTTGCACAGGGAGAGTTCCTGATGTTTGGCGGATACTTTTGCTATACCTGCAATCAGATTTTACATATCCCTATTATCCCGTCTCTTATCCTGGCTTCCCTGATGATGGGTGCAGTGGGTGTCCTCTTTATGAGGACGTCCTACTGGCCCCTGCGCAGGGCCCAGACAAAAGCGATTATTGTAAGTGCTATGGGAGCTTCCATTGCCCTGAAAGAAGGAGCCAGGCTGATCTGGGGAGCGATTCCCGTATCGGTGGATAAGGTGGCTGACGGGAATGTAAACTTAAGCGGCGCCGTGATTCAATGGCAGAATGTGGCCATTATCGGAATAGCGGCGGTTTTGATGGTTCTGGTATACCTGCTTCTGGAGAAAACCTTTATCGGAAATATTATGCAGGCCACAGCCCAGGATCAGTACATGTCATCCCTGACAGGCGTTCCGGTGATTGTCTCCATTGGTTTGACCTTCGGGGTCAGCGCCATGATTACCGGGATCGGAGGAGGGCTTCTGGCTCCGATTTTCTTCCTGAACAATACTATGGGAACGGTAGCCGGAGCCAAGGCTTTCGCAGCGATTGTAATCGGCGGTTTCGGAAGCGTGCCGGGAGCGATTATCGGAGGTTTAATTGTAGGCCTTGTGGAGGCTTTCGGCGGCGCATACATTTCCACCACCTATCAGCTGGTCCTGATTTACGTGGCGCTGGTGCTGGTATTGATGGTGCGTCCCCAGGGCATCTTTGGGGAAAAGATTCAGGAGAAAGCATGAGGTACAGAGTGTGAAGACAAAAATGAAATCTATTTCGGTTCCCAAAATATTTCTGGCCGGGGGAGTGATTCTTGCCTGCCTGGCAGTACCGGCTTTATCCTCCAGCTATATGCTCCGGGTGTTTAATATGGCTATGATTGCCTATCTGTGCGTGCTGAGCGTCTATGTGCTTCTGGGCATGTGCGGACAGAACTCCTTTGCCCAGGCGGGCCTGTGGGGAACCGGGGCCTACATAACGGCCAATGTGGTGCTGAAGCTGGGCTGCTCTTCCCTGACGGCCTTTGTGATCAGTGTGGCGGGAACGGCACTGTTTGCTTTTGTGCTGGGCTTCGCCTTCTTCCGGCTGCGCCAGTATTATTTTACCTTCGCTTCGGTGGGCCTGATGACAATTTTGAACGGCCTGTTTATGAACTGGACGGAGTTTACGGGGGGAGCCCTGGGACTTTCTAATATTCCGGCATTTACTATCGGCAGTTTTTCCTTGGAAAGCGAGATCTGGAAGTATGTGATGATTCTTCCGGTCTGCGTCATTGCAAGCCTTCTTATGAAAGTATTGTTCCGGTCTTCTCTTGGGCGTTCCTTCATGGCAATCCGTGACAATGAGATGGCGGCCAACTGCCTGGGAGTGAACAGCCTGCTGACAAAGAGCATTGCTTTTGCCATCTCCGGTGCGCTGTGCGGGGCGGCAGGGGCTCTGTACGCGTTTCTCTCCGGCTATCTGAGCTACCAGAGCTTTACCTACCAGCAGTCCACCATGTATCTGATTATGATTATGCTGGGAGGGACAGCTTCCCCTACGGGAGCGATTATCGGAACACTGATTATATCTCTTTTGCAGGAGTGGGTACGGCCGCTGCAGAATTATATGCAGCTTATCTACGGCGCCGGAATTATGATTCTGATGATTGTTCAGCCGGAAGGAATTTTGGGAGGAGGAAAAGCATTCTATGAAAAGCGCATCAAAAGAAAAAAAGCTTATACTCCAGCTGAGTGATGTCTGTAAGAGGTTCGGAGGCGTGGTGGCGGCGGATCAGATCACCCTGGAACTTTACGGGGGAGAGACCTTCGGGCTCATCGGGCCCAACGGAGCCGGGAAGACGACACTTTTAAATCTGATTACCGGGATTTACGCTTCCAGCAGCGGGACGATTATGCTGAATGGGAAAAATATTACAAAGCTTCCTACCCACAAGCGGGCAAGGCTTGGGATTGCCAGGACCTTCCAGCATCCCCGGCTTCTGGACGGCTGTGATATCCGCACCAATATTCTTATGGGTGTGGATCTGGCAAATAAGAGAAAAAGGAAAAGCGAAGAAGAAGTCGGGAAAGATATGGGAATGCTTTTGGAATGTGCAGGGCTTCAGAATGTGAACCTGGAAGATTCCATTGAAAAGCTTTCTTACGGACAGCAGAAGATGCTGGAGATTGTGCGGGCCCTCCTTTCCGAGCCGGCGGTTCTGCTGCTGGATGAACCGGCTGCCGGATTAAACGAGAAGGAGATGGAATATATTGTCCGGCTGATTCAGGCTGCGGTGGAGAAAGAGATTGCAGTGCTTTTGATTGAACATGCCATGGATCTGGTAATGGGAATCTGCGACCGGCTGACCGTACTGAACTTCGGACACCAGATTACCACCGGGACGCCGGAAGAAGTGCAGGCCAACGAAGAGGTAATTGCCGCATATCTGGGAGGTGGTAACGATGCTTAGGGTAGAAAATCTGACTGCAAATTACGGACATATTGAAGCTCTTCACGGGGTCAGCCTGGAGGTGGGGGATAAGGAGATCGTGGCCCTGATCGGGAGCAACGGTGCGGGAAAAACTACACTTCTCAATTCCATTTCCGGACACGTGGCTATTGCAGGAACGATTTCCTTTGACGGGGAAGAGATTTCCCAGAAGAAGCCCCATCAGATTGCCCGGAAGAATCTTTTGCAGGTGCCGGAGGGACGCCATGTGTTTCCGGGCCTTACCGTAGAGCAGAACCTTTTGATGGGAACGGTGGCCCACGGAGGCATACGGCTTCTGGCCGGTGATCAGAAGGCGGATCTGGATATGATTTATGAGACCTTTCCCCGGCTGCTGGAGAGAAGGAAGCAGCTTGCATGGAGCTTAAGCGGCGGGGAGCAGCAGATGCTTGCCATCGGCCGGGCGCTGATGGGACATCCCAAGCTCCTGATGCTGGATGAGCCATCCATGGGCCTGGCGCCTCTTATTATAGAAGAATTGTTTGAGAAAATTGTGGAGATCAACAAAGCAGGTACGCCGGTGCTTTTAGTGGAGCAGAACGCAACCCTGGCCTTGAAAGTCTCGGATCGGGCCTATATTATTGAACGGGGTAATATTACCCTTTCCGGTGAATCCAAAGATTTGCTGGAGGATAAAAGGGTACGGGAGGCTTATTTGGGGAAGGCGAAAAAATAAGAAAAACATTCCATTTAACGGGCCTGCATCTTATAGAAGCAGGCCCGGCTGTCAAAATCACTATTCAGGGTTATTCCAAATCTTCCCCGTTGGATGCAATCACTTTTTTGTACCAATAGAATCCGTCCTTCTTGTAACGCATGCCGCTTCCCGTACCGTCGTCATTGATATCCACATAAATGAATCCATAACGCTTTTTCATTTCACCGGTGCTTTGGGCGACAATGTCCAGGGCTGCCCACATGGTATAGCCCAATACGTCCACACCATCGTCTACGGCTAAACGCATCTGCTCAATGTGCCTGCGCAGGAAATCCACCCGGTAGGGATCGTGGACAGTCAGATCTTCTTCCAGTACGTCCATGGCTCCCAGACCGTTCTCTACAATAAAGCAGGGAACTTCATAGCGGGCATAAAATTCGTTCAGAACCAGGCGCAGGCCGATGGGATCGATGACGTAATTCCATTCCGTTAAGGGCAAGTGGGGATTCTGGCAGATGATGCGGGTGGAATCTTCACTTACGGATTCTGCTGAAACCATTCTGGAGAAATAGTAGGTAAAGGGAATGTAATTTCCCACGCCTTCTTTTAAGTCCACGAAATCCTGCGGGGTTGTCTCAATATGAAGATTGTATTTTTCAATGTCCCGGTACCATGTAAAGGGATATTTTCCTTTCAGCATAACATCCAGGAACAGGTAGGTGTATTCGTTGTTATCCACGAAGCCGGCAAACATATCCTCCGGCCTGCATGTCAGAGGATAGGCCAGGGAACCTTCGATCATGGCGTTTATGTATGCACCGGGAATATATTGACGGCACTGTTTCACAGCTCTTGCGCTTGCCACCAGCTGGTTGTGGGCGCACTGGTAGCGGATTTCTTTCATATGATCCTGCTCCTGGAGAACAACGCCGGCATTCTGTATCAGCATTCCCTCCTGGAAAATAAAGTTGATTTCATTGAAAGTAATCCAATATTTTACGTCGGAAAAGCGCTGGAAACAGACGGCTGTATACCTTTCAAATAAGTCGATAAGTTTCCGGTTCTTCCAGCCGCCGTATTTTGTAATCAGAGCCGCCGGTGTTTCTGTGTGGGATAAGGTAATCAAAGGCTCAATTCCGTATTGACGGCAGACCTTAATAACATCTTCGTAGTGCTGAAGACCGGGTTCGTTGGGTTCCTTATCATCCCCATTGGGGAAGATCCGTGTCCAGGCAATGGAGAAGCGGAGACATTTATATCCCATCTCTGCCATTAATTTAATATCTTCTTTATAAGTATGGTAGAAATCAACCGCTTTGTGGGTGGGATAATGCTTTGCCGGATCAAGTTCAAAAGTCACATGGTTGGCACTGTAAATTTCCGGATAGAGATAATCGGCAGTACACATGCCTTTCCCGTCCTCGTCGTATGCTCCTTCCGCCTGATTGGCGGCGATGGCGCCGCCCCAGAGAAAGTCGTTTCTAAATTTTTTCAGGTTATCCATTCTGTTATTCTCCTTTTGCAGTCTGTATTTTTTACAGCTCTTTCCCGTTGGTGGCAATTACTTTCTGGTACCAGTAGAAGGAATCCTTCCGGAGGCGTCTGCCGCTGCCCTGCCCGCGATCGTCCAAATCCACGTAGATGAATCCATACCGTTTGCTCATCTCGCCCTGGGAAGCCGATATGAGGTCAATGGGACCCCAGGAGGTGTAGCCGAAAATTTTTACGCCGTCTTTTACGGCTTCTTTCATGGCCGCTATGTGGGAGCGGAGATAACCGATGCGGTAGTCGTCATGGATTTTTCCCTCTTCCACCTGGTCTAAAGCGCCGAGGCCGTTCTCGGAGATGAAGATAGGCACTTGGTAGCGATCCCAGTACTGGTTCAGGGAGTTCCGGAAACCCAAAGGATCGATGGACCAGCCCCAGGGAGTCTTTTCCAGATAGGGGTTGCCGCCCATTTCCTTGGTTTCGGGCCCTGCAGCCTTGGTGTAGGTATAATAATAGGAATAGGATAAGAAGTCGGCGGTATTCTCCTTTAAAAGTTTTAATTCCTCCTCCATGACATTCAGCTCAATCCTGCGATCGCTGAAATACCGCAAAGCATATCCCGGATATTCTCCCCGGAGAAGCACGTCCGAGAAGAAGTAGAGCTTCATTTGGTTGTGCTGGGTGGCTGCAAACACGTCTTCCGGCTTGCAGGTAGCCGGATAACGGGTGTCGTCTCCCAGCATAACGCCGATCTGGATTTCCGGAAAATTCTCGTGGGCATATTTGGTTGCGCTGGCGCAAGCCACAAACTGATTGTGGACAGCCTGGTAAGTATCTTTTTGCGTGTAGCCGTATATCATGCCAAGAGAGGCAAACTGTCCGAAAGGAGCCCCGAAAATATCGAGATAGTTGATTTGGTTAATAAGAATCCAATATTTCACCTTATCATGGTAGCGGTCAAAGAGTACTTGGCAGTAGCGCACGAAGCAGTCGGCCACTTTCCTGCTGGAGAAGCCTCCGTATTCCAAAGACAGGTGAAGAGGCATCTCGTAATGGGAAACGGTCATAACCGGTTCCATTCCATTTCCGGTTATTTCAGCGATCAGGTCATCGTAAAATTTCAAGCCTTCTTCATTGGGCTCTTTCTCATCCCCATTGGGGAAAATCCGGGTCCAGCTGAAAGAGGTGCGGAAACACCGGAACCCCATTTCCTTCATAAGGGCTAAGTCTTCCTTGTAGTGGTGATAGAAATCGATGGCTGTTCTTCTGGGATAATAGTTTGTCTCGTCTTTCAAAGCGGCAAGGACTTCTTCCCTTGTATGACGGTATCCCCAGATATATGTCCTGGCATATTTTTCGGGCAGCATTTCCACATCGGCGATGGAAGGCCCTTTTCCATTTACGTTCCAGGCTCCTTCAGCCTGATTGGCGGCGATAGCTCCGCCCCATAAGAAATTTTCCTGAAATCCTGTAGGTGCTTTTAACATTGATTTATACCTCCTGGTTTTTTAGTCTGCGGTACATCTGAACCATATGATGGGCAAGGAACATCTCTGAATTGATTGTCATCAGGGTATCCTGAGCATGGGTAAAAAGTAATGTAGTCTGCAGCTTTTCATTTTCGATGGTGCTTTGAATCATGTCTGTCTGGATTTTATGGGCCAGAGTGATTTCCTTCTTAGCTTCTTTCAACTTTGCGTCAACCTCCGGATCATTCCCTTCCGCAATCAATTCATGTAAGGCGTCATTTAAAATGGTCCGGCAGTTTCCGGCGTGGAGGATGATCTGCATTGCCGTTTCATTCAGTTCTTCGATTGATATTTCCAATATAAACATTCCTTTCTGATTTGTTTTGGTTCCTGGGGTCAGCCGGCGCTCACCCGGGCTTTTTTCTCCCGCTCCGCTTTTTCTTCTTCGCAGGTCTGGCGGTCATAGATTTTAAAGAAGGGATAGTAAATCACCCAGCATACGGCAATTACAACCAGTTCTAGAAGAAGACCCATAAAAGAGCCGGTGGCAAGCCAGCCGTAAATAGGAGCCGGCAGATACCAGAGGCCGAAGGTCTGGGCGGGAATGGGAACCAGGCCCGAAGCCAGGGCGGCCCAGACAAGGATGGGGCCTATAAGGCCGCAGATATACATGGGCACCATAAGGAGCGGATTAAAGGCCACAGGTGTTCCGAATACCAAAGGTTCGTTGATATTGCAGATGGAAGGAATCAGGGTTGATTTTCCAATGGCCTTTAATTTCTCGGACTTGGCCCGCAGAAGCATGAAAGCCAGCGGCAGAGTCCCGCCACCCCCGCCTACTAAGATTAAGCAGACGGCTTCCTGGGTATGGATGTACCGGGCAGCTTCTCCGGCAGCTGCCAGAGCCATATTATCCCCGATGCCCTGCAGATAGATGGCGGATAGAATGGGATAGATGGCCCAGGTTGAGATACCGCAGGAATATAGGAAAGAATAGGCCAGGAAATTCAGGAACAGAAATCCCCAGAAACTCTGTCCGATAGCAATAAATGGGCTGAAAATCCGGTAAATAATATCAAAAATATTGATCTGCAGCAAAAAGGTAAAGATCCAGCCTATGGTCAGGCAGAGAAGGATGGGAATAATCGTGTCAAACCATACGGTAATAAAGTCCGGTATAGGGGTGTCCTCTTTAAAGAAGGAATGTTTGGCAAATTGATTCATAACCGCCCCCACAAACAATCCGGCAGTTAAGGAAGCAATCATGCCGCCGGTGCCCAAGTTGGAAAAAACAATCTGGATATTTCCAGTCTCATCAAAGATGGGGTATACGATCATCAGGAAGAAGGCCACACCGGCCATACCGGCTTGCTTTGCCACTTTCCGGTGCTTTTTCTTTTCCATGACCGTGGCAGGAATAAGATAAGCAAGAAAAATGGATAATAATCCAAAGGAAAAATTTCCGATCATAGTGAAATCGGGAATAGCAGGAATAAATTCTTTAAGGATTCCAAAAATCGTCACAAAAGAGCCGATCAAAATCATAGGCATAGCTGTCAAAATAGATTCCTGCAGAGAGGCCATCCAGGGATTGCGCCCCATTTTGTTCATTTTCGGAGCAAGTACATTTGTCATCCAAGCGATAAACTTATTCATTACAAGCAAATCTCCTTTCGTATGCTATTGGAAACTTCCAAATTCTTTCGTTAAAAAGTTAATGACGGCGTCTCCGTCCAAGGAGCCGTAGGCGCTTTCCGGAATAATCCGGACGGGAACCTTGTAGGGCCCGGCGATTTCTTCCAAATCGTGCAGCATGTATTTCAAGTGAGGTCCAACCAGCAGCAGATCGATCTCCTCAATATAATCTTCCGCTTCCGAGTCGCCCCGGGCTTTCACACTCAGATCCAAGCCTCTTTTTTTGGCGGCAGTCCGGATATTTTTGGCCATAAAACCACTGGAAGCACCGGTGCCGCAGACTAGTAAAATGTTTTGAATCATAAAAGAATCCTCTCTTTCTATCCTGTTTTTCTTTTACTCTATTCGAAGAGGAAACCGCTTTCAAATAAAAAAGGTTCCTATGGGAGGGAACTATTTTGATTTTTCATATGAGATTAAAATTTATATGATTAGTCTAGGAAAGTATAAATGAGGTGAAGGCAGATGAAAAATCAAAAGGAAAAACTGCTGGATTATCTGGTATCAGAAAGCGCCAGCTGGCTCTCCAGCCAGCGGTTAGCCGACTATCTGGCTGTTTCAACACGTCAAATGCGGAAATATGTGGCACAGATAAACGCCCAGTGGGATTCACCGATTATTTTATCCGGCAGCAAAGGCTATAAAATCGATCCGGAGGAGTATAACAAGTATATTCAGACCTACAAAAACGAAACCCCTTTCATGCGCATAAATTACATCCTGCAGAAATTGATTATCTCTAAAAACGGTTATGATGTTTTCGATTTGTCGGATGAATTGTTTGTGAGTGTACCAACTATAGAAAATGATCTAAAAAGCGTCAGAAAGATAATCCGAGATTATCAGCTGACCTTGAAAAGGGAGAAAAATATACTCCTGCTTGAGGGGCGGGAGAAGAAAAAGAGGGATCTGATGTCTTGGATTATATCCAGCGATTCCGGTGAAAATTTTGTCTTGCAGGATGAGCTTCGCCTGCTTATTTTTCATTATGAGCTATGGGGGTTCCGGACAACCTTAAAAAATATTTTTACCTCCAACGGTATATTTGTGAATGATTATACTTTTAATAATATTACTCTTCATCTGATTATTATGGTGGACCGTATACGGAATCAATGGGAACTGGAAGATGAGGTAAGCTTAGAGAAGATTAAGAAATCCTCCCAGTACAAGGTGGTGTTGGAGATTCGGAAATATATTGAAAGCACCTTCCAAATTAACATTTCAAATGCGGAATTATACAGCATGGCCCTCACAATTTACAATAATACCAGCATGATAGATCATTCCTCCATTAATGGAGCAAATATTGATCAGTTTGTGGAGAGGAAATATATTGATATTACCTGTAAAGTAATTCATGATGTAGAAACTAGTTATTGTTTGGAGCCCTTTGACGAGGATTTTATTATCAAGTTCACCCTTCACATTAAAAATCTGTTTGAACGCATTAAAAATAATTACAGCACAGCGAATCCTTTAACCCATAAAATTAAAAATTCCTATCCCCTCATTTACGACATTGCTGTTTTCATTGCCCAGGAGTTCAATAAAGATTACGGGATATCACTGACAGAAGACGAAATCACGTTCCTGGCTTTTCATATCGGGGCTTATTTTGAGAATAATGTGCAGAATCGCTCTAAGGTGATATGTGCGTTTGTCTATGCAGATTATTATTCTTACTATAAAAATATCATTGAAACCCTTACCCGGCGTTTTAATGACAAGATCATAATCAAATATGTAATTTCTATTAATAATTACAAGGAACCCAGGGATGTTGATTTTATTATCTCTACGGTTGAGATGGTCTTTTCTAAAAACCATGTGATAATTTCCCTTTTTTTAAATGATCAGGATGTCAAAAATATTGGTATGCAAATAGAGGCAATCATAAAGAAAAAGAAAACAAAAGCTTTAAAAGCTTATTTGACTAATTTCTTTGAGGAAAAAATATTTTATAAAAATCCGGAATTTGCGGACAAGCATGAGGCGCTTCGTCATCTGTGCGACGACCTTTTGGAGCTGGATTATACGGAGCCTATTTTTTACCGGGATGTTTTGCTCAGGGAGGAATTGTCAAACACCGTGTTTCATAATGTGGCGGTGCCCCATGTTCTGACTAAGAGCGCAAAGACCAGTTTTGTGTCCATTGTTATCAGTGAAAGGCCTATTGAATGGGCGGGACATTTCGTGTACATCATCGCAATGATTGGCGTTCATGAAGATTCCAGAAAAGTATTTTCGGAAGTGTTCGAATCCCTGATTGATATATTGAGCGATCCCTCCAATGTGAAACGGCTGGTAAAAGCGGAGAATTTCCCGGATTTTATTAATCTTTTGAGAGAGTTTATTGATGGGGATTTGCCGTAATATTATTGAACAGAGTTAGGGGAATTTTGTACGCAGGAAACATTATATCAAAAATTCCGTCTAAAATTCCGTGAAAAATATTAATGGAGAAAATCGGGAATTTATGATATAGTTATTTCGACCTAGAAACAGCAGTAGGTGACAGACTGTTTAAGGAGATATATGATGGTTGAAGAAAATATAATTCTGGAGCTTCTTAAATATGGAGAGCGAATTAATCTGGAATGTAAAAAGGCTGAGAATAAATTACCAAATTCCATATGGGAGACATATTCATCTTTTGCCAATACAGATGGAGGTATCATTCTTTTAGGTATAGAGGAGCATGTGCAGGAAACTGATTTGGCAAAGAGATTTTCCTTTGTCAATATGGAACATGCAGAGCAAAGAATTCTTGAATTTTGGAACACAATCAACAGCGATAAAGTGAATATTAATATTTTGAAAGATGCAAATGTGGGAACTTGCCAGATAAAAGGGGCGACCGTTATATGGATAGAAGTGCCTCAAGCAGATTACAGGCAGAAACCGGTATACATTAATGGAAACCCAATGAAAGGTTCTTTTAAAAGAAACCATGAGGGAGATTATCATTGCACAGAAGAAGAAGTAAAATCTATGCTTAGAGATGCCAGTGATTCAGGAAATGATGGTGGGTTGCTGCAGGGTTACACAATGGAAGATATAGATATCTCAACTTTGCGTTCTTATCGGATTGAGTTTGAACACAGAAATCCGGAGCATATATGGAATGGAGTTGATGATGCAGCATTTCTTAAGAAAATGGGAGGCTGTGCGGTAGATCGGACAACCGGAAAAGAATGGCTGACGGCAGCCGGGCTTTTGATGTTTGGCACAGGACTTGCGGTCAGAGAGCGCTTTGACAATATTCGTATGGATTTTATTGATGAGAGTAATTTGATGCCAAATAGCAGATGGAGCGACCGAATCACTTATGATGGAACATGGGAGAATAATTTGTATAATTTTATGAGACAGATACTTCCTAAGCTGGTGAGCAATCTGAAACGGCCCTTTCGCTTGGATGGAATGGTGAGGATTGATGATACGCCGATTCACAAAGCAATTCGTGAGGCAGTAGTCAATATGATGATTCATTCAGATTATCTGATTACAGGAGTTTTAAAAATTGTTAAGACAGATAACGGATTCTTTTTTTCAAATCCCGGAAATCTAAAGCTGCCTGTGCGGATAATTTATGAAGGTGGATATTCTGTAGCAAGAAATCCTCGAATACAGACGATGTTCCGCATGATTGGTTTGGGAGACAACGTTGGGTCCGGGTTTCCCACAATTTTAAATGCGTGGGGAAATGAAAAATGGAGAAAACCAGATTTGTATCAGAATGAAGAGCTGAATCAGGTGGAATTAAAATTGTGGATGAGTTCACTGATGCCGGCGGAATGCACGGAATATCTGAAAAAAAAGTTTGGTTTAGCGTATTGTCATCTGGAAAAGGATGCGCAGTTGATCTTGGGAACGGCATATCTTGAGCATGAAGTAACAAATACCAGAATGCAGTCAATACTTGGACTTTATTCAACAGAAATAGGGCATATTTTTTCAGATTTAGTTCAAAAAGAGATGTTAATTGCCAATCGAAAAGGACGATGGACTAATTATCAATTAAATGAAAATTATGAGATTGAAAATGAGCAATACGAGATTTTTGATTTTGAGCCAAAGCAGAGGAAATTTAAAAATAAGACAGATCAAATCATTTATGAATATATACGGGTAAATGGTTTTATTACAGTATATCAGGTTTTGGATATTACGGGCATTACAACAAAAGCAGGGTCTAATATTGCGCTTGGCCGCTTGATGAAAGCAGGGCTTATAACAAAAGAGCGGCAAGGAAGGCATTTTATTTATCGAATAAAAGAATCCTGATTGATAAATCAGTTGTCAAATTGATTTTTGCAGTTGGTGTATCAGTTGGTGTATTCACAATTTTAGTTGTCGAATTAGATTCTGCAGTTAGTATATCAGATGCAGGATGCAGTTAGGTTAAGGAGGCTTTATGGGAGAAAAGACAAACATCTCCGAGATATTCGGAGAAAATGTATTTAACGATACGGTGATGCAGGAGCGTCTGCCGAAAAAGATTTACCGGGAGTTGAAGCAGACCATAAAGGAGGGCAAAGAACTGGATCTGGCAGTGGCAGACGTGGTGGCCCATGAGATGAAGGAGTGGGCCATTGAGCAGGGAGCTACCCACTATTCCCACTGGTTCCAGCCCTTGACCGGGGCCACGGCGGAGAAGCACGACGCCTTTTTGTCCGCCCCCAAAGCCGACGGGAAGGTGCTGATGGAGTTTTCCGGCAAAGAACTGGTGAAAGGGGAGCCGGACGCATCCTCCTTCCCCTCCGGGGGCCTGCGGGCTACCTTTGAGGCCAGAGGTTATACGGCCTGGGATTGCACGTCCCCGGCTTTTGTAAAGAAGGATTTGTATGGAGAGCGGGCAATTCTCTATATTCCCACGGCCTTCTGTTCCTATAAGGGGGAGGCCCTGGATCAGAAGACGCCCTTGCTGCGCTCCATGGAGGCGGTCAATAAGGAGGCCCTGCGCCTTTTAAAGCTTTTTGGGAATACCACTTCCCGCCGGGTGACTCCCAGCGTGGGAGCGGAGCAGGAATATTTTCTGGTGGACCGGGAGAAATACTTGAAGCGCAAGGATCTGGTCTTTACGGGACGAACTCTTTTCGGAGCCATGCCGCCTAAGGGCCAGGAGCTGGATGATCACTACTTTGGCGTGATCCGGGAGCGGATCGCAGATTTTATGAAGGACGTAAACCGGGAGCTTTGGAAGCTGGGGGTGTCGGCCAAGACCCAGCACAACGAGGTGGCCCCGGGGCAGCATGAGCTTGCTCCTATCTATGCGGAATGTAATGTGGCGGTGGACCACAACCAGCTGGTGATGGAAACTTTGAAAAAAGTAGCTTACCAGCATGGTCTCCAATGCCTGCTTCATGAGAAACCCTTTGCGGGAGTAAATGGTTCCGGCAAGCACAACAACTGGTCCCTGACCACTGACGATGGGATCAATCTTTTGGATCCGGGGAAAACGCCCCATGAGAATGTCCAGTTTCTTCTGGTGCTGACCTGTGTGCTGAAAGCGGTAGACACTCATGCCTCCCTGCTTCGGGAGTCGGCGGCAGATGTGGGGAACGATCACCGTCTGGGGGCCAGCGAGGCGCCGCCGGCCATTATCTCCGTCTATCTGGGGGAGCAGCTGGAAGATGTACTATTCCAGCTTATCAGCACCGGGGAGGCCACCCACAGCTTAAAGGGAGGCCATCTGCACACGGGAGTCCGCACGCTGCCTGACTTCGCCAAAGACGCAACGGATCGGAACCGGACTTCTCCCTTTGCCTTCACAGGAAATAAATTTGAGTTCCGCATGGTAGGTTCCCGGGATTCCATTGCGGCTCCCAACGTGGTCCTCAATACCATTGTGGCCCAGGCGTTTTCCGAAGCTTGCGATGAATTGGAGGGAGCGGAGGACTTCGAACTGGCCGTCCACGATCTCATTAAGAAATATGCCTCCGATCACCAGCGGATTGTCTTTAACGGCAACGGCTACTCCGAGGAGTGGGTGGAGGAGGCTGCCCGCCGGGGACTGCCCAACATCAAAGATATGGTGGATGCCATTCCCGCACTGCTGGAAGACAGAAGCGTAGAGCTCTTTGAGAACTTCGGCGTCTTTACCCGGGCAGAGCTTGAGTCCCGGGCGGAGATTCAGTATGAGGCCTACGCCAAGGCCATCAATATTGAGGCCCGGTCTATGATTGACATTGCCAGCAAGCATATTATCCCTGCAGTGCTCCAGTACACCACGGCCCTGGCTTCCTCTGTGAACCAGATACGCTCTGCCTGTGCCGAGGCCAATATCAGCGTGCAGATTGAACTTTTGAAGGAGTGTTCCTCCCTGCTGGCAGCTACCAAGGCAGCTTTAAAGGAGCTGGCAGAGGTAACGGACGCTTCCTCCGGAAAGCGTGAGGGCCGGGAGCGGGCCGCCTATTTCCGGGATACGGTGGTACCGGTGATGGAATCCCTGCGCCGCCCGGTGGACCGGCTGGAGATGCTGGTGGCTAAGGATATGTGGCCCATGCCTTCCTATGGGGATTTGCTGTTTGAGGTGTAGAAGCCTTCCGGAATCTTAGACAGGATTAACTGTCCCCAGGGAGTGAGAAAATGACGAGAGAGGAAGCAGAAAAGTTTTGGGGAACGCTGTTCGACGAAATGTATGGTGATATTTTTCGGTTTTCCCTGGCGTACTGCAGAAACAAACAACTGGCTGAGGAGGCAGTACAGGAAGTATTTTATCAGGCTTGGCGTCATGTGGACATTCTGGCGGTACATGAAAACAAACGGGGCTGGATTTATAAGACTGCAAGAAACGAGATCATGAAAATATGCAGTAAAGAGGCCCGGGTTTTGAAATATGAGACTTCTATGGAGGATTTCCGGCAGAAGCCCGGTTCCGAAGACGCCTATGATTTCCTGGTGCTGGATGAATTTAGCCATATGGTAAATGAGGAGCAGATGGAGCTTTTAAAAAGCCGCTACAAGGATCGGAACACGTATGCGGAGATGGCGGAGGATTTCGGAAAGAGTGAAGGGGCCTGCAAGATGGCTCTTGCAAGAATACGCAGGCGGATCCGGGACTTTATGGACAGATCCGGGAAGAGAGAATGGGAGCAGGGGAATGGCAGAGAAGAGAAATGAAACTCTTATCCGGGAGCTGTACCGGGAAATGGAGGAAGAGCTGGAACGGGATCCGGCAGAGATAGATGCCGGGAAAATCCGGCAGATCAATCTTCTTCTGGCGAAGCTGGAGGGGCGGGAAGAACTCCCCGCCGATATGGAACCGGAAAAGTTCCTGGAGCGTTTCAACAAAAAATACGGTCTTGAGCTGTCGTCCTTTTGGAAAGATTCCCAAAGGCCGGAGGCGGCTCCTCCGGCTAAACGGATACCCTGGAAGGCCAAGGCTATAGCTGCAGCAACAGCAATCGCTCTCCTGGCAGGCATTTCAGGCAGGCTCTCCACGGTTGCCATGGACCGCTCCCTGTGGTGGGCGGTGAAAGAGACTGCCCACGGCATTTATTTCGGGACCCTGGGGGTGGGAAAGGATGTAGGGGAGCAGATACAGGAGAGCTACGAGAGCTATGTAGACTGGGAAGCTCTGAAAGAGTCTCTGGAATATCCGATCCTGACGCCGGAATATATACCGGAGGGTCTGGCGCTGGAGGAGATCGAAAAGAACGTATTTGAAAACGGGGTGTATATCTCGGCCTACTACAAAGGGACGGAGGCCTATCTTGGTATTGCCTGGGAGTATTTTACCGTTCCCGGTGCCGGCTTGACAGGAAACGGTGAAAATGCGGCGGAAGGAGAGTATTGGGAGATGGGGGAGCGAAAGGTATATGTCTGCAGGGGGGAAGAGATCCACCTGATCTTTCCGGAGAATGGCATCCTTTATTCTCTTGACACAACCCTTCCCATGGAAGAGGCTGTAAGAATTGTGGAAAATATGAAATATTGAAATAAATTGTTACCTTTTGGGCCTTTACCGGGATGTTATAAGCAGGGGGAAAAATGCAGAACTCCCGGAAAGAGAGGAACAAGAAAGTATGAGGAACAAGTTTTACAAAGGAATTACGGCACTTCTGCTGGCAGCTTTATTGCTGCCCTTGAAGGTGCAGGCGGCAGAATTGCCGGAAGAACTGCAAGTGGTTGAGATGACGGAGGAGGAAGCGGCATATTATCTCGGCCTTTGCGAAACAGGGGCCGGAAGCCTGATGCGGGGAACCTTTACCAATGTAAGCCTGCATGTACTAAGGGACGACGGCCAGCTGATGGTGGTATGCGCCACCAGCACATCGGAGATTGCCAGCGAGCTGGGCACCAAGCAGATGATCCTGGAGGTGAAGAACGGGATTTTCTGGATTCCGGTGGCCACGCTGGAGAAGGCCAGCCGCACCAACGCCCGCAACCATTCCGGCGGATTTTATTATAAAAATCCTACCAGCGGAAGCACCTACCGCGCCACGGGGATTCACTTCGCTATCATTAACGGCAAAGAATACACTTCTTATGCGGACTCCGGGACGATTACATATTAAAGTCAGGGAAAACGCCCAGACCAGGAATCTAAAAAGGTTCCTGGTCTTTTTTTACAAAAAAATAAAAAACCTGTTACCTTTTGGAACTTTCCAGAGATGTTATGGGTAAGGGGGGATTTAAAATGAAAAAACAATTTTTGAAACTGGGAATAGGGGCGGTCTGCGTCAGCATGGGCTGGGCCCTGTGGATTCCTTTCGTAATTTCCAATCGTCTGGGAGGCGCCTGGGCGCCCTGGGAAATCCGTCTGGCAGGCATATTTCTGCTGGCGGCGGGGGCGGCGCTTCTGTTCTGGGGGCTGGAGGCAAAGGCTTTCGGAGAGTGGGGAAAGCTCTTTCTCCTTTGGGGAGGTTTACAAATCTGCCTTTCCCTAGTCTCCGGCCTTCTGGCCCTTCTCGTCCTATTCCTGTCAGGAGATAACGGAACACTGGCAAAAGAGGCGGCGGACTGGGGAAGCGCAGTTCTGGCGCTGCCCTTGCACGCCTGGATGCTCTGCCTGGCAGGCGGCCTTAGCCGGAAGGGGCGGTTCTCCCTCTGGTTTCCCGGAGGATTGTTCCTGCGGTTCTTAGCCCTGTGCGCTCTGACGGCCCTGTGCCAGCTTGGATTATCATGTCTGCCGGACAGCACGGCGGGGATTCTGGCACAGGGATTTCTGGGGGGATGCCTGCTGTTTGGAATACTCTGGGCTATGCTGGTATTGACGGACCGGTATCTGGAAGGAAGAGAGACGCTGGAAGAGGGAGGAAATTAGGATGAAGATAGGAACAATGCGAAAGATAAAAAGGGCGGCTGCGGGAATCCTGGCTGCAGTTCTCTTTGTGAGCAGTGAATTGCCGGCCTATGGAGCGCTGGTTCTTCAGGAGGATACGGTCAAGGCAGAGGAAGAAAAAGAGAGGGAAGTGTTTGATTATCCGGAGGCAGAGGTCTACGAGGGAGAGACGGAACCTTCTGGGAGTGAAGAATCCCGGCCGGAAGTTCCGGAGCAGGAAGAGGGGGAGAAGCCGGAGGAAAAGGAAGAGGAAGAGAAAAAGCCGGAAGAACCGGAAAAGTCCGGGGAAGCAGAGCCGGAGAAAGAGCCGGAAGAACCGGAACAAGCCCCGGAAGCTTCCAAAGAAGAGATTCCGCTTCTTGCCCCGGATCTTGCCGGGGAGGAGTTCCCTTATGCAGAAGAAGGGGAAGAACCGGTAGAGGTGGGGAGGTATTACAAGACCTACCGGAATCCGGACGGTTCCTACCGGACGGTCTGCACCTCTTCTCCGAATCTTTATGAGGATGAGGAGGGAGAGGTGCGTCCCATTGACAATACCTTGGTATTTCTGGAAGAGGAAGAGCAGACGCCTATGGTCCTGGCTGCGGCAGAGGAAGCCCTGGAGGGGGAACCTCCGGGAGAGCATTATCCGGCCCCCGATGAGGATTCCGGCGGCGTCTACGTGAACAGGGCCAACAGCATGAGGGTGGAGCTTCCTGCGGTGATGGATCCGGAAAAAGGAAGAGGGCTGACTATAGAGGAGGAGGGTTTTTGCCTTACCCTGGTTCCGGCAGAGGGGGATTACAGCCACGGGGTGGCGGAGGAAAACGCAGTCCGTTACAACCAGGTATTTGAACAGATAGACGTCCAGTACACCGTCCAGGACACGGGGGTAAAGGAAGACATTATCCTTCTTGCGCCTACGGAGCGGAACAGCTTTTCTTACCTGCTAAAGAAAGACGGTTTTATCGCCAGGGAAGAAAATGGGCTTATTTTTATCATCCCGGAGGGCCGGGAAGAACCTGCCGCAGTTATGTCTGCGCCTGTGATGAGTGACGCCGCCGGGGTGGAGAGCCAGGAACTGCATCTGAGACTTTCGGAGGAGGAAGACGCCTACCGGATAACGGCAGAGGCGAATAAGGATTGGCTGGCTGATCCGGCCAGGGTATATCCGGTAAAAATCGATCCCCACACCATTGTTCTGAAAAACGAACTGACCCTGATTACCGTAGGTTCGAACTATCCCCTGGGAACTTATAATGCCATTTCCCCGGTTTACGCAGGTTATGAGAGCAGCCGCGGCATGGGGAAATGCCGGCTTTACGTCATATCCGATTTCCTGTATCAGGGAATTGGAACAGAAAATGAGGGCTCCGTAACCATTCTCTCCGCTTCCATGCACCTTTACCAGAAAAGCAAGCAGGGAAACGGAAGGCTGGCCTGTTATGCGGTTGATCAGGCATATCAGTTTTGCGGCGCCGGAAGCTGGAACGCCCTGGTAAATTTAAAGCGCCATCCGGCAGGGGCAAACAGCGTGGTAAGCTCTAAAGTGGGCTGGCAGACCTTTGATATTACCGATGCGGTGAATGGCTGGCATCAAAACCTGTATGGAAGCCACGGCCTTGTATTGATTGCCACGGATGAGAACCAGGGGGTGGGGGGATTCGCCTCGGAATGCGACGGCAATACCGGCCTGCGTTCCTATTACGAGATCAACTGGAAATACAAGGATGAAATCGATCCGGATTATCCCCTGAATGATACCACCGTTATCCTGCGCCCTATCGTAAAGACCGATATCCAGGGGAAATTAAACCTTCTGGGAGTATTTGCAGACGGGGTGGCCACGCCGGACTCCCAGGTGGTCTATGCCCTTTCGGAGGACGAGGGAACGTATTCCGGGGCCGCCAGGGCAAAGAGCCGGACGGATTATCCCAACAGCGCAGGCTTTGAGAAGGCCTTTCCCCAGGGAAGCACCCGCTACCGCCAGGGAGTCAGCAACTGGCAGACGGTCGTTCCCTTTACGGCTCTGGAGGCCAATAAGGTTTATCGGCTGGAGGCGTCCGCAGTTAAGGGAGGCAAGGCGGGAAAGACCGTATACAGCGAAGAATTTCTGAAATACAAGGTAACAAGGTACGATACCCTGCCCAAGATTGCGGACTATTACGGCATTCCCCTGGGGCAGCTTATGTACGACAACCGGGTTCAGGACATGCTCCTGGTGGAGGGCAATA
Source organism: uncultured Lachnospiraceae bacterium (assembly GCA_910586955.1). GTDB lineage: Bacteria > Bacillota > Clostridia > Lachnospirales > Lachnospiraceae > Laedolimicola. The sequence continues at coordinate 98,108 of CAJUMM010000001.1, forward strand.
CCCTGCTGATCCGCAATCCAGCCAGAAACAAGGACAAGCCTTACCAGCCGCCCGCCCTGACGGATGCAGATAAAGCCGCCATAGACGCCCAGCTTATGGGCCGGGGCCTTCACTGCGAGTTCGGCTTCGAGCCGGTGAATCTGAACACGGGAAACTTTTATCTGGAGCAGGAGGACAGCAGCATTCCCGACTACGGGGAAGCCCTGTCCATCACCCGGAGCTACAACAGCCGGGGAGCGGAAGTTGCCGGAGCCTTCGGCAGAGGCTTCTCCTTTGCTTATGATGAACAGCTTACCCGAAAGGATGAAGACACCCTTCTCTACCGGAGGGGGGACGGAAGCATCCTGGAATTTACCCGTCAGGAGGACGGATCCTACATATCCCCCGCAGGCTACGGGATGGTCCTGCGCCTGGTACCGGACGGAAAAGGGGAGATCACCAACCCGGTCACAGAGGAGCAGGCGGAGGAAGAGGCCAAAGGGGAGACCTCCTTCGGCACCTATCCCCGATACCGCTATGAGCTGGAGGAAGAGGCACAGGGAGGTGGCAGGATTCTGCGCAGCTTTAACGCTTCCGGCCTTCTGACGGGGATCAGGGATGAGAAAGGAAACCGGATCACCCTGGGCTATGGGAGCAACGGTCTTCTGGCAAGCATTACCTCCGCCTCCGGCCTGACCTACCGGTTTCAGTGGGAGAAGGGCCATATCTGCGCCGTAACCCGTCCCGACGGGAAAAAACTTACCTATGGGTATAACCAGGAGAACGAGCTGATCTCCTATACGGACGCTCTGGGCATCACCCTGCGCTACGAATATGACGAGAATCACCGCATGACCGCCTGGTATGACGGAAACGGAGACCGGATGGCGGAAAACGAGTACGATGAGGAGGGCCGGGTAACGAAGCAGAGGGACGGCAACGGCGGTCTGTCCTCCTTCTCCTATCAGGAGGGGCAGACTACTACCATAGACGCCCTGGGGCAGAAGACCGTCTACCGCTATGACGATCAGTACCGGACAAAAGAGATCCGGTATCCCGACGGCACCAGCGAAGAATACGCCTATACGGAGGGGAACCAGATAGCCTCCTATAGGGACCGTATGGGCCATACCACCACTTATGCCTATGACGACAGAGGAAACCTTACGGCGGAGACCCGGTTCGACGGGGCGGTGCGCAGTTTCACTTATGACGGGGAGAACCGCCTCCTTTCCCGGACGGATTACGGCGGAGGGAAGACCTCCTACGAGTACGACGGAAAGGGAAATCTCATAAAGACGGTGCGGCCGGAGGGAAGCAGCCTCGCCTACAGCTATAACGGCAAAAACCAGCTCACCGGAATCCGGGATCCGGAAGGAAACAATCTTACCCTATCCTATACAGGGGTAAATCTTACCGGAATCCGGGATCCCGAAGGAAACCGGTCGGCCTTCACTTATGACGCTTTCGGAAATCTCCTTTCCGTGAAGGATCCGGAAGGGAATACAAGCCGGAGGGAATATGACGGGGAGGGAAGAAAGATCCGGGAGACGGACGCCCTGGGAGGGAGCACCTCTTATGCCTATGACAAGGGAGGAAACGTCCTGTCCGTCACGGATTCTATGGGAAACGTGACGTCCTTCACCTATGACGCCAACGGCAACGTCCTGTCGGTGGCAGATCCGGAGGGAAATCTTTACACTTATGCCTATGACGCCCTGAACCGCTGCACTGCAGAAACCCTCCCTGACGGGACCAGGATAAGAAAAGAATACGATACGGAGGGAAACTGTATTCTGGAGACGGACGGGGAGGACAATGCCTATACTTACCGGTACGATCCCCTGGGAAACCTTCTGGAAGAGAAGGATCCCCAGGGACGGACTTCTGTTTACACCTACGACTACCGGAATAACCGTCTGGAGACCAGGACGGACGCCTTGGGCGGCATGCTGCGGCTGGAGTATGACGTCCAGGGGAACCCTCTTTGCTTTACCATGGAAAACGGGTCGGCGGTTAACTACGCCTACGACGGCCTGGGCCGCCTTATCCGGGAGGAGAACGAAGCCTCCGGCCTCACAACGGAGTATGCCTATGACAAGAACGGGAATCTCACAGACCGCAGGGACAGTCAGGGAAGGAACTGGTCCTATGTCTACGACAGGGCCGGAAATCTCACGGAGCAGATTCTGCCCAACGGCGGCCGGATGGCCTATGAGTACGACGCTTGCGGCCGGGTGACGAAAGAGACGGACGCGCTGGGACATGGGACGGCCTACGCTTATGACGCCTGTGGCCGGGTACTGTCCCGGACCGACGCCCAGGGGAATACCACATCCTATGCCTATGACGCCAACGGCAATGAGATCTCCCGGACCGACGCCCTGGGCCACACTACCCGGACCCTCTATGACGGCCTGAACCGGGCCGTGGGGTACGTAGACGGCCGGAACTTCCGGACTTCCGCCGCCTATGACGGAGCCGGAAACTTAACCGCTCTCACCGACGCCTTAAAGGGAACCACGGCCTACGATTATGACGGCCGGGGCCTTGCGGTGCGGATTACCGACGCTTTGGGGAATGTCTACCGGAACACCTTCGACGCATCCGGCAGTCGCATCCGTATCGAGGCCCCGGACGGGACCTGGATCCGCTATGCCTATGACGACCTGGGCCGCCAGATCCGGAGTACGGACAGCGAGGGGCTGGTGAAAAGCTACGCCTACGATGGGTCGGGAAATCTGACGGAAGTATCCGATAACGAAGGCCACAGCACCCGCTATGCTTACGATCCGGCCGGAAACCTGCTGTCTGTCACCGACGCCCTGGGAAATGTGACCTCTTATACCTACGACGCTTACGGACAGGTGCTCTCCGTGACGGACCCGGCAGGAAGCACCTCCCGCTATACCTATGACCTTATGGGAAATGTAGAAAGCTACACGGACGGGGCCGGATTTACCACGTTCTACACCTATGACAAGGGGAACCGCTGCATCGGGGCTTCGGACGGGCTCCACGGGACCCAGGCCTACGCCTATGACGCCCTGGGAAACCTTAAGAGCGATACAAACCCTCTGGGAGAGACCAATACCTATCAGTACGACGCCCTGGGCAGGATCACGGAGATCCTGGAGGCCGGGGGGCTGCGCACGCAGTACGCTTATGACGCTTCCGGCAATCTGACGGAGGAGACGGATCCCAAGGGCGGCAAAACCGGCTACGAGTATGACGCCCTGGACCGTCTGATTTCCATTACGGAGCCAGACGGAAGCAGGGAGGATTATCTGTATGACGCCCTGGGAAATCTGGTGAAATACCAGGACGCCCTGGGAAATATAACCGCCTATAGCTATGACAGCGTAAGCCAGATGACGGAACTTGTGCTGCCGGAGGGCGGAGCCTGGCATTACGCCTACGACGGCCACGGAAAAATTGTCAAGGAAACCGACCCCTTAGGAAGAGAGACCGCCTATGCCTACTCCAGGTCCGGAGAACTGATAAAGAGGACCCTGGCGGACGGAGCCGAATACCGGTATCACTACGATCTTCTGGGCCGCATCACCGCTCTGGAGGCTCCGGAGGGAAGAAGCTTGTCCTGGGAGTACAGCGAGGCGGGGGATCTGCTCCGAGAGACGGACGCCAAAGGAAATTCCATATCCTATACCTATGACAAGCTGCACCGGCTGCTTTCCGTCACCAATCCCCAGGGTAGGAAGACCAGCTATGCTTATGACGAGGCGGGAAACCTCATAAGCGCCCTCTCCCCCATGGGGACAGAGAAAAGCTTCCGCTACGACGCCCTGGATCGTCTGAGCCGGGCCAGCGCCCCGGGATTACCGGAGATCTCCTATGACTATGACGAGGCCGGCAATCTGGCAGCCGTCACGGAGACGGGAAAGGAAAGCCGTACCACCCGGTATACCTATGATCCCAACGGAAACCTTCTTACAGAAGCCGATCCCCTGGATCAGACGAAGACCTACGCTTACGACAGCCGGAACCGTCTCATTGAGACCGTCAGCGCCGGAGGACGCAGGGAGCAGTATGCCTACGACGGCGACAGCCGCATGACGGGGATCACGGACTCCCTGGGGAAGGAGACCCGCCTGGCCTATGACGGCAACGACAACCTCATAAGCATTTCCGACGGGGAGGGCCGGACCGTCACCTATACCTATGACCAGGCGGATCAGCTGATCCAAGCCGCAGAGGAAGGGGCTGTCACCACTTATACCTATGATTCGGCAGGGAATGTAAGCACCATCACCGACGGAGAGGGCCATACCGTGAGCTACGGCTACGACTTGGCCGGACGCCTTACCAGCCGCACCAATCCCCTGGGGGAGACCCAGCGCTACGCCTATGATTTGAACGACTGTCTGGAAGCCTTTACCCAGGGAGACGGAAACGCCATTACCTACGATTATGACGAGCTGAACCGGCTTGCCGCCGTGGATTACAGCGGGAAGGAGGAGGCCTCCCAGGTGCTCTATGCCTACGATCCGGAGGGACGGAGGATTTCCATGGAGGACGTGACGGGAACCAGCACCTATACTTATGACCAGGCAGGCCGGGTGGAAAGCGTTACGGACGGAAGGGGAAACAGGGTTTCCTACGAGTACGATGATTTCGGAAACCTTTCCGCCCTCATCTACCCGGACGGGAGCCGGGTGTCCTACGCTTACGACCTCCTGGATCGCCTCACGGAGGTTACAGACCGTCAGGGAGAGGTTACTTCCTACGCCTACGACCCCGACGGCCTTCTTCTCGAGGTAAAGCGTCCCAACGGGACCAAGACCGTCCTTACCTATGACGGGGCCGGACGGGCCGAGACCATCCAAAATCTGGACAAGGGAGGAAAGGAGCTGTCCTTCTACCGCTACGCCTATGACGGCTCCGGCTTCGTTACCAGGGAGGAGGTGCGGCAGAAGAAGGAGGGGAAGAGGGAGGAGTTCGTCAATACCTATGCCTACGACGCCAGGGGCCAGCTTGCCTCCGCGTTCACCGAGAAGGAGGGCAAGAGCAGCGAGATCCGTTACGCCTACGATCAGGCGGGGAACCGGATCTCCGTGGAGAAGAATGAGGACACGGTCCGGGCATATCTGGAGGAGTACGCCTACGACGGAGCGGGCCGCCTAAAGAGCCGGAGGGTGACGGGAAACCGGGAGAACCCTTCCCGGAACGGAACCACCTCCTACGCTTATGATAAGAACGGAAATCTCATCCGGGAGATAGGGCCGGATGAGCGGATCACCGAGTATGCCTATGACGCAGAGAACCGCCTGAAAGCGGTTATGGAGGGGGATAGGCTCCTGATGGCCGCCCTCTACGACGGGGACGGGAACCGGGTATTCCGGATGGAGTACGAGGGAACCAGCGGAGGCGGCGTCTGGAGCGGCACAGCCAGGGAGGAAACCGTCTCTTCCATAACGAAGAAGACCAAGGGGGAGGCAGGCAGCAGCGGATCGCCCTTGATTCCCCATGCCTGGGAGGCCCGGGAGGAATGGGAGGAAGTGACGGAGACCCGGAACAACATCTTCTGGTACGGCTTTGGCCAGGGCCTTATCCAGGGCCTGACTTCGGTACCCGGGTATCTAAGCCGGTGGCTCCACGAGCACTGGGAGTATATCCTTAAGAGAACCCGGCTTCACAGGACCAGCGAGATCCACACCTTTGCGGAGAAGGGGGACGAGGCCAGGAAGCCTAGGGAGGGGGATTCCTGGACCTCCCTCCTCTATGATGAGATCTTCATTCCCTACCAGGTGGGAGAGGAGGCCCGGGAGAACTACGTGCAGACCAGCTACGTGAACGATGTGAACCGGGCTTATGCGGAGACCCTGGCGGAATACCGGATAAGGGGGGAGGCGGCCGTTTCCCCTCCGGGGGTGGGAGCTTCCGAAGGGAGCGTCTACGAGTACGGCCTCCAGCGGCTGGGCTACCGGGATACGGGGAGCGGTGACCTGTTTACTTACCTGTACGACGGAAGGGGAAGCGTGTCAAACGTAACTTCCCAGTCCGGGGGATCCGTGATAAGCTATTATTATGATGCTTATGGGACGGCCTCCGCCTATAGCAGCACGGGAAGCAGAAGCCCGTCTTCCGCCCTGGGGAATCCCTATGACTACAACGGGGAGTTTACGGATCCCGTCACCGGGTTCCAGTACCTGAGAAGCCGCTACTACAACAGCCGCACAGGGAATTTCCTGACGGAGGACAGCTACGGCGGAAGCATCCTGGAGCCCTTAAGCCAGAACCGCTACGCCTACACGGGAAACAATCCGGTGAACCTGACGGACCCCAGCGGCCACGCCTGGATCAGCGGAACGGCGGCGAAGATAGCGGCGGCGGGAAAGAAAGCCGCAGCCAAGCCCAGCGCCTCCAAGTCCGCAGTGAAATCCGGGGCGGCGTCTGCCATCAAGAGCGCCGCAAAGAAGGCAGTGACAACCACGAAGAACACCGTCTCCTCCAGCAGCCAGACCAGCAAGGGAACCTCCAAGCAGAACGTAAACGGAGGGGTGAAGACTGCGGGGACGAAGATCCTGAACGCAGGCCTGTCCTCGATAAAGAGCGGCGGGTGAAGTATAGTCAATAGAGGAGACACGATTTTAAGAAATATTTTATTGAGGACAG
>CAJUMM010000002.1:0-20109 GCA_910586955.1 uncultured Lachnospiraceae bacterium
CCGGAAGAAGAGATAGACCGCCTTTCCCGGGAAAAATAAAAAAGAAAAACTGCGCTGTGGATAAAAATCCGGCAGCGCAGTTTTTTTGTACGGTTTTCTGTTGAAAAACCTGTCTCTGCCCCATAAGAGACATATTTTACACAGATTTTACAAATACTGCGATTGTATTTTACATGAAAGAGATAGGCTTGAGGGGAAGTATGATACAGTCGGAGGAAAATATGGAGCATGTGGAAATGCTGTTCCGCTTTGCGGGCGGCTTAGGGATGTTTTTGTACGGAATGAATGTGATGGCAGACGGCCTGCAGAAATCTGCAGGAAGCCGGATGAAAAACCTGCTGGGTGTTCTAACCAGGAACCGGATTTTGGGAATCCTGGTGGGGGCTGCAGTGACGGCCCTAATCCAAAGCAGTTCTGCCACTACGGTAATGGTGGTTGGTTTTGTCAATGCGGGGATCCTGAATCTGACCCAGGCAGTGGGAGTGATTATGGGAGCCAATATCGGCACCACGGTTACGGCTTGGATTGTGTCCATGAGTGAGTGGGGAAGTCTGCTGAAGCCGGAATTTTTTGCACCGCTTTTGATTGGAGTGGGAGCTTTTCTGATGCTGTCCGGCAAAAAAGAAAAGACCGGTGAGATCAGTGAGATTTTGATCGGCTTCGGAATCCTCTTTATCGGCTTAAGCTTTATGTCCGGGGCAGTTACGCCTTACCGGGATGCTCCGGTTTTCGCAGAAGCCTTCCGCATTCTGGGGGGCAATCCCGTTCTCGGGATTTTAACCGGATTGGCAGTGACGGCCCTGATCCAGAGTTCTTCAGCCTCCGTGGGAATTCTGCAGACTCTGGCCCAGAACGGTGTGGTTACCTGGAATTCTGCCGTTTATATTACCCTGGGGCAGAATATCGGTACTTGCGTAACGGCGCTTATTTCCAGTGTAGGCGCTCATCGGACAGCCAAGCGGGCAGCGGTGATTCATCTGCTTTTTAACGTGATGGGAGCAGTTCTTTTTGGCGGGCTTATGTTCGGTGTTTTTTCCTTTAGCAGGGCTTTGGGAAATACAGGAATCAGCAGTGTAGGAATTTCCGTGTTCCATACGATTTTTAATATAGCCAACACGGTAGTGCTCTATCCCTTGGCCGGATGGCTGGTGCGCATTTCTGATGTGGTTGTGAAAGGGGAGGATGTGCAGGAAGGAGAGGAGACCTATGAACTGCCCCATTTGGATGAGCGTATTTTGGAAACTCCCTCTTTCGCAGTGGAAAATGCCGTGAAAGAAGTGGTCCGTATGGGAGAACTCTCCCTCCGCCATGGAAAGACGGTTTTCGAAGCTGTGAAGACTGGGAGCCGGACACGGGTTGACAAAGCATTTCAAATAGAAGAAACTATCAATGAGTACGAGAGGCAGATGGTGGAGTACCTGGCGAAAGTGAGCCGGATTTCCCTGACGGAGCAGCAGCGCAGGGTGGTGGGAAATCTGGTCTACACGGTCAATGACATAGAGCGGATGAGCGATCACTGGGACAATATTGCGGAGCTTCAGGAAGAAATGATACAGAAAGGCCTTTCTTTTTCCATGGAGGCTGCCCGGGGATTTGAGGAGATGGCTTCCCTGACCCTGGATGTAATGAAGGCGGCGGTCCTGGCCCGGCAGACGGAAAAGATGGCATACGTACAGCAGGCTGTCCAGCTGGAGGATGAGATTGACGATCTGGAGGAAGAGATGCGGACCGGCCATATGGACCGGTTGTCCAGGAACCAGTGTTCGGCGGCAAAGGGCGTACTTTTTCTGGATATGCTCAGCAATATGGAGCGGGTTTCCGATCATGCCAACAACATTGTGGGATATGTGGCAGACGAGAGAGAGGAGTGGGAAGGTTGAAGCGGAAATTTCTGATTTGGTATGCGGTAGCTGCAGTAGCGTCCCTTCTGGCTTTTGAGTACGCTTTTTGGAGCAATGGGTTTGCTTATCTGGAAAAGCAAAGCGAGTCCGGTTACCGGACACAGGCGGAACTTTTGGGAGAGCTTTTCCTGGCAGAGGATACGGCGGCAAAGGAGAATTTCCCGGAGTTTGCACAGCGTCAGGGAGAAGCCCTTAAGATGCGGATTACCATTATAGACGAGGCGGGAAATGTGCTGGGAGAGTCTGCAGGGGCCGAAGAGGTGATGGGAAATCATCTGGACCGGGAGGAAGTGCAGAAAGCCCTGGCAGGGGAGAGCAACAGTGTTATCCGCCGTTCTGCAACCTTCGGCATGGACTACTGCTATTCGGCAGTTCCGGTGAGAACGGAGGGGTTCCGGGGTGTGATACGGGCAGCCGTTCCCATGGAGGAACTGCGCAATATGAACGATGAGTTTTTCCGCTCCACTGTTCTGGCGGCAGCGATTCTTCTGCTCCTGGCAGTATCCCTTGCCATGTATTTCCGGAGGTATGTGTCCGCTATGAAGAGAGTGGAGGTTATGCGCCGGGAATTTGTCTCCAATGTGACTCATGAGCTGAAAACGCCTCTGACTTCTATCCGGGGATTTGTGGAGACATTGAAAGAGGGAGCCCTGGAAGATCCGGCCTGTGCCAGGCGGTTTCTGGATATTATTGAGATTGAGGCGGAGCGGTTAAGCCATCTGATTGACGATATCCTTGTGCTCTCCGAGATTGAGAACGGCAGGGAGACCAGGCAGGAGCTTTGCGACGTAAATGAGACAATCCGGGAAGTGACGGCTCTTCTGGAACCGGGAGTGAAAGAGCATGTGCGGCTGATTTTTAAGCCGGATCCGGCAGTGCTCCCCTACCGGTGCAGCAGGAACCGGATGAAACAGCTTTTGATTAATCTCATAGATAATGCCTTAAAGGCCACGGAATTTGGAGCTGTAACTGTCTCCTGCGAGAGCATTTCCGGCTGTCTGGTCTTAAAGATTGCCGATACGGGAATAGGGATGGAAGAAGAACAGACGGATCGTATTTTTGAGCGGTTCTACCGGGTGGATAAAGGGCGCTCCCGCTCCCAGGGGGGCACGGGACTGGGACTTTCCATTGTGAAACATATTGTGGAACTGTACCACGGCACCATAAAAGTGAGCAGCCGGCCAGGGGAGGGAACGGAATTTACCGTGAGGCTGCCTTATAGGCAGGAGGGAGAAAAAGATGGAAAAACACGTGATACTGGCTATAGATGATGAGGCCCATATTCTGGAGCTTCTCAAGTACAACCTGGAAAAGGAAGGGTACCAGGTCCTGAGAGCGGATACCGGGGAGGAAGGCCTTGCGCTTTTGAAAAGCAGACAGGCAGATTTGGTGCTTTTGGATTATATGCTGCCGGGGATAGACGGAATGGAGGTGCTGCGGAGGATCCGGAGGGACCCGGAGCTTGCCTTGGTTCCGGTGATTATGCTGACGGCAAAAGGGGAAGAGACGGATAAGGTTCTGGGATTGGAGATGGGGGCGGACGACTATGTGAGCAAGCCCTTTGGCGTCCGGGAGCTTTCGGCCCGGGTTAAGGCCCTGCTGCGCAGAAGTGGGCCAAAGGAGAAGGAAAGGCAGGCAGGGAAAATTCTGCGGGCCGGCGGTCTGGTGATTGACTGCGATGCCCGGGAGGTAACCCGTGACGGGGAGCCGGTAGAGCTGTCCCGGAAGGAGTTTGATCTGCTGGCCTTAACGGTCCGGCACAGAAACCGGGTATTTACTAGGGAACAGCTTCTGGAGCAGATCTGGGGCTACGAATATTCCGGGGAAACCCGGACGGTGGATGTGCATGTCCGCAGCCTCCGCAAAAAGCTGGAAGCGGATCCGGAGCATCCACGGTATCTTCGGACGGTGAGGGGGGTGGGGTATAAGTTTGTGTAGATTCGTATACTTTCCCGGCGTACCAATGTTCAGGAAGGTGTGATTTCACAAACTTTTCATATTTCTTTTCTTGACATTCACAGAAAGAAGCCTTAACATATAGGATGCTATCTAATAAGTGCATAGCGTCCTATATATTTTGCTCTTTTCACGGAGCGGCGGAAATACTTCCTGTTTCCGCAAGGAGGGGGGATTCCGAAGATGCCCAGGGAACTCAACCGGATTCACGGAAAACTGAAAATGCTTCATCACGCTTTTGAGGAGCGGAGGAACCGGCAGCTTCTCCAGTACAACCTCACATCTGCCCAGATGGATGTGCTGCTCTATCTGAAATTTTGTGAGGGGGAGGTGCACCAGAGGGATATAGAGAAAACCTTTGGCCTGAAAAATCCCACAGTGACCGGGATTTTAAACCGTCTGGAGGAGAAAGGCTTTATTGTCCGTAAGACCAGGCCGGATGACAAGCGTTTCCGTCTGATAGAGCTGACGGAGAAAAGCAACCGCATAGTGGCGGAGGTCTGCGAGGATGTCTGGCGGATGGATGATCGGATCTATAACTGCATGACCGGCCAGGAGCGGCAACAGTTTTCGGCCCTGCTGGATCGGATTCTTAAGAGCCTTTCGGAAGAGTAAGAGATTTGAAAACAGCAGAAACCCCTTCAGAGCGCAGGAAGGGCGTATGCGGAACTTTAAAACAGCAGGAGCCCATCCAATGCCCAGAAGGATTTGCAGACGCTTCAGCGGCTGCAGATTCTTCTAGTAAAGGGGCATTGGAAGGGCGTATGCGGAACTTATAATAGGAGGAACTTATGCTGAAGACATTAAAAGGCTATATTGGCGAGTACCGGAAAACTGCAGTGATGGCTCCTGTTTTTATTATACTGGAGGTAATCCTGGAGATGGTGATTCCTCTTTTGATGGCTGCCATTATTGACGACGGCCTGGGAAAGGGAAATATGGGCTATGTGATCAAGGTAGGTCTGATTATGCTGGCCGTGTCCATAGCTTCCCTGTATTGCGGGGCTATGGCGGCAAAGCTGGCGGCTACGGCTTCTACGGGGTTTGCCAAGAACCTGCGGGAAGCTATGTACAATCACATCCAGGAGTTTTCCTTTTCCAATATCGATCGATTTTCCACGGCCGGGCTGGTGACCCGTCTGACCACGGATGTGACCAACGTGCAGAATGCCTTTCAGATGATTATGCGGATGTTTACCAGGGCGCCTATCACTCTGGTGACGGCTATGACCATGGCTTTTCTCATCAACGCCCGCTTGTCGCTGGTATTTCTGGGGGCATTGGTATTCTTAGGGTGTGTGATTCTTGTCCTTATGGGAAAAGTAGGGCCTTATTTCCGGGAAATGTTTGAGAAATACGACGGACTCAATGCCAGTGTCCAGGAGAACCTCACAGGCATCCGGGTGGTAAAGGCCTATGTAAGGGAAGAGCATGAGACAAATAAATTTAAAAAGGCCAGCGAGGCTTTGTTCCGCTGTTCCCTGCGGGCGGAGAAGGTGATGGTCACCATGATGCCCATTATGCAGTTTACCGTTTACACCTGCATTATCCTGATCTCCTGGCTGGGGGCCAAGACCATTGTTGTAGGCGGCATGACCACGGGAAATCTTATGAGCCTGTTTACCTACACCATGAATATTCTCATGAGCCTGATGATGATTGCCATGGTTTCCGTCATGATCTCTATGGCAAAATCCTCCGCCGAGCGTATCTGTGAGGTGCTGGGAGAGGAGAGCAGCCTTACCAGCCGGAAAGATGCGGTGCGGGAGGTGGAGAGCGGTTCTATTTCCTTTGAGGACGTTTGTTTCAGTTATCACGGAGATAAAGAAAACCTTCATCTGTCCCATGTGAATCTTAGCATTGCCCCGGGGGAGACTGTGGGAATCCTGGGAGGAACGGGAAGCGCCAAGTCTACCCTGGTACAGCTGATTCCCAGGCTCTACGATGTAACCTCCGGCTGTGTGAAAGTAGGCGGGGTGAATGTAAAGGATTATGATCTTGACACCCTGCGGAACCAGGTGGCCATGGTGCTGCAGAAGAACGTGCTGTTTTCGGGAACCATCAAGGAGAATCTCCGCTGGGGCGACCAGGAGGCCTCCGACGAAGAGCTGGTCCGGGTTTGCCGCCTGGCCTGTGCGGATGAATTTATCCGGCAGTTTCCGGAACAGTACGATACCCGCATCGAACAGGGAGGAACCAATGTATCCGGCGGCCAGAAGCAGAGGCTTTGTATTGCCAGGGCTCTATTGAAGAAGCCGAAAATACTGATTCTGGACGATTCCACCAGTGCAGTGGATACCCACACGGACGCAATGATCCGCAAGGCCTTCCGGGAGGAAATCCCAGATACCACCAAGCTTATAATCGCCCAGAGGGTTTCCTCCGTCCAGGATGCGGATAAGATTATCGTGCTGAATGACGGACAGATTGACGGGATCGGTACTCATGAGACCTTGATGGAGGAAAATGCTATTTACCGGGAAGTATACGAATCTCAGCAGAAGGGAGGAGATATGGATGAGCAGTAACCGTCAGCCGAAAGGCCCCATGGGACGGGGCAGGGGGTTGAAAAAAGGTCCCAAAGCGAAGAATCCGGGCCGCACCTTAAAGCGGCTGTTTGATCTGGTGGTGCGGGCGTATCCCCTCCACTGTATACTTGTTGTAATAGGTATTTTTGTGAGCGTTCTGGCAAATGTCCGGGGCAGTCTCTTTATGCAGACCCTGATTGATGATTATATAACGCCCCTTATCGGTACGGCAGCCCCGGATTTTGCGCCTCTTTTGAAGGCGCTGGGCACCATGGCGGTGATCTATGCAGTGGGAGCTCTTTCCACTTATGTGTACAACCGCCTGATGATCACAGTGACCCAGGGGAGCTTAAAGAAAATCCGCAACGACCTGTTTGCTCATATGGAGACCCTGTCGATTCCCTATTTTGATACCCATGCCCACGGGGACATTATGAGTATTTATACCAATGACACGGATACCCTGCGGCAGCTTATCAGCCAGAGTATTCCCCAGCTTCTATCCTCCGGGATTACCATTGTCAGCGTATTTGTTTCTATGCTGGTCTTAAGTCCCCTTTTGACCCTGCTGGTGCTGGCTATGATCCTGGTAATGACCCGGGTGATCAAGCATATCGGAGGAAAATCGGGCCGGTATTTTATGGCCCAGCAGCAGGATTTGGGAGCCCTCAACGGCTACATTGAGGAAATGATGGAGGGGCAGAAGGTGGTTAAGGTGTTCTGCCACGAGCAGGAGGCCAAGGAGCAGTTCCGGGAGCTGAACAATAAGCTCTTTGACAGTGCCAGCAACGCCAATATTTACGCCAATATCCTGATGCCCATTATGGCCAATATCGGGAATATCAGCTACGTGCTCACCACTATGGTGGGAGCCCTTCTTGCCATCGGCGGTGTGGGCGGCCTGACCTTGGGGGGCCTTGCTTCCTTCCTGCAGCTGAACCGGAGCTTTACACATCCCATCACCCAGGTGGCCCAGCAGTTTAACTCTATCATTATGGCTCTGGCAGGAGCGGAGCGTATCTTCGATCTACTGGATGAGCCCTCGGAGAAGGACGAAGGCTATGTCACACTGGTGAACGCCCGCTATGAGAACGGGGAGCTTATAGAGGCTGAGGAGCGCACGGGGGTGTGGGCCTGGAAACATCCCCATCATGACGGAACCCTGACCTACACGGAAGTGAAGGGGGATGTGGTCATGGACGGAGTGGATTTCGGATATAGCGAGGAAAAAATGGTGCTCCATGATATCAAACTTTTTGCCAAGCCGGGACAGAAAGTGGCTTTTGTGGGAGCTACCGGTGCGGGTAAGACCACCATTACCAACCTGATCAACCGTTTCTATGACATTCAGGACGGAAAGATCCGCTATGACGGGATCAATATCAACAAAATACGGAAATCCGATCTCCGCCGTTCCCTGGGAATGGTGCTCCAGGACAGCCATCTCTTCACGGGAACCGTGGCCGACAATATCCGCTACGGAAAGCTTAATGCCACGGACACGGAGGTAAAGGGGGCGGCTATGCTGGCGGGAGCGGATACCTTTATCCGCCATCTGCCCCAGGGGTATGACACCATGCTCTCCGGGGATGGAGCCAACCTGTCCCAGGGCCAGAGACAGCTTCTCACCATTGCCAGGGCGGCCATTGCGGATCCGCCGGTGCTGATTCTGGATGAAGCAACCTCCAGCATTGACACCCGCACGGAAGCCATTGTACAGAGGGGAATGGACAGCCTGATGGCTGGGAGAACCGTCTTTGTCATTGCCCACCGGCTGTCTACGGTCCAGAATTCCGATGTAATTATGGTGCTGGAGCAGGGACGTATTATCGAGCGCGGCAATCATGAGGAATTGATGGAACAAAAAGGAAAATATTTCCAGTTATACACCGGGTCTTTTGGACTTTCCTAATGAAAAAATTTCCATATTTAAAATGCGGCAGCCTTTCGTATAAAAATCTCCTTAAAGGTTCATAATGGTAACAAAGAGCAGGAAAGGAGAGTTCTATTATGAAATTGTTTAGAAAGTACGCGGCCGGAGCGCTGCTCCTGGTCATGGTACTGACGGCTGCCGCATGTACAAATACCGATGACAATGCAGCCGGCACACCGAACAATAGTACCACCGAGGATACCACCAATGGGACCACTAATGGCACCAATAACGGCACCACCAATGATGTCACCAACGGAACCACCAATGGGACCACCAACGGTACGAACAACGGGACCACCAATGGAACTACAGACGGAACCGATGCAGACAATGCAGGCGGTGCTCTGGAAGATGTAGGCGACGGCGTGGTAGACGGCGTGGAGGATGTGGTAGACGGTGTTGACGATGCAGTGGACGATATGACCGGCAACGGCACCAACAACAACGGAAACACAACGGCCAATCCCTAATAGGCTGGCATGGAATTTCTGGCGGAGAGCAAAGAGGCTTTCCGCCAGAATTGTTTTGGGAAAAACCTTTACTTTTTTTTAGGTTTCGTATAAGATAAAATGGATTAAACAAATCATAGAAAATAAATCAGAGGGGAACGATATGAATTTAATTACAGTCAGGGATTTATACAAAAACAGCAAAGATTATCTGGACAAGTCCGTGGAAGTGGGCGGCTGGGTGAGGAGCAACCGTGGCTCCAAAGCCTTTGGATTCCTGGTGGTGAACGACGGTACCTATTTTAATACCCTTCAGGTGGTTTATCACGATACCATGGAGAATTTTTCAGATATTTCCAAATTAAATGTGGGAGCGGCAGTGATTGTAAAGGGAACCCTGGTGGCCACACCCCAGGCGAAACAGCCTTTTGAGATTCAGGCGGAGAGCGTGCTGGTGGAGGGAGATTCTGCTCCCGATTATCCTTTGCAGAAGAAGCGTCACTCCTTTGAGTATCTGCGGACCATTTCCCACCTGCGTCCCAGGACCAATACCTTCCAGGCGGTATTCCGGGTGCGGTCCCTCATTGCTTTCGCCATTCACCAGTTTTTCCAGGAGCGGGGGTTTGTCTATGTGCATACACCTTTGATCACCGGCAGCGACTGCGAGGGGGCCGGTGAAATGTTCCGGGTGACGACCCTTGATCCGGCCAATTTGCCCCTGACGAAGGAGGGAAAGGTGGATTACAGCCAGGATTTCTTCGGAAAGGAGACGAACCTGACGGTCAGCGGCCAGTTAAACGGAGAAACATACGCCTGCGCTTTCCGGGACATCTATACCTTCGGTCCCACCTTCCGGGCGGAAAATTCCAATACCACCCGTCATGCAGCGGAGTTCTGGATGATTGAGCCGGAAATGGCCTTTGCAGATTTGGAGGATAATATGGCCATTGCGGAGGATATGCTGAAATATGTGATTCAGTATGTGCTGGAGCAGGCACCGGAGGAGATGGATTTCTTTAACCAGTTTGTGGATAAAGGGCTTTTGGAGCGGCTGAACGGGGTGCTGAACTCGGAATTTGGCCATGTGACCTACACGGAAGCCATAGAGATTCTGGAAAAGAACAATGATAAATTTGACTATAAAGTGAGCTGGGGCTGCGATCTCCAGACGGAGCATGAGCGGTATCTGACGGAGGAGGTATTTAAGCGTCCCCTGTTCGTCACCGATTATCCCAAGGAGATCAAGGCCTTCTATATGAAGCAGAACGAGGATGGGAAGACGGTGGCCGCAATGGACTGCCTGGTGCCGGGCATCGGAGAGATCATCGGCGGAAGCCAGAGAGAGGATGACTATGAGAAGCTGGTGGGCAGAATGCGGGAGCTGGGCCTAAAGGAGGAGGACTATGGATTCTATCTGGATCTGCGCAGGTACGGTTCCGTGCGCCACTCCGGTTTCGGCCTGGGCTTTGAGCGCTGCGTCATGTACCTGACGGGCATGTCCAATATCCGGGACGTGATTCCCTTCCCCCGGACGGTAAATAACTGCGAACTGTAAAGGCTGAGGGCTGTTGCAAACATGCAACGGCCCTTTCAAGCTTATGGAGACTGCAATATGGCAATAGAAGAGGAGATTGTTAAGCTAATCCGGATGCTTCTATACCGGCGCTGCCACGGTCTTGCGGCGGCCCTGGGCTTTCTGGATATTTCCTGGGGAGAGTATAAGGGGAGCTTTACCACAGACGGAAAGGGCCTGTATTTGGATGAGGCCCGGCTTCGGGAAACTTTCTGCCAGGGGAGCGAAAGGCTCTGTCTGGAAGTTTTACATATGATCAGCCATTGCCTGCTGGGGCATCCCTTTGGCGGTTATGACCGGGGCGGGGCAGTGCTGGATCTGGAGGCTTGGGAGCTTGTCCGGCAGATTTGGGGAGCCCCTCTCCCGGTTCTTACAGAGGCCGGGAAAACTGCGGACAGGGGGAAAGCAGAAAAGCTTCTCTATGTGGACAATCATGAAGGCTGGCGGCCAACGGCGGCCTTTGAACGGCTGGCGAGAGCATCCGGGGAGCTGGGCGGCGGCCGGAACAGGGAAGGCCGTCCGGGCGCTTCCAGGCCGGAGAACTGGTGGAAAGGGCAGAAGGAGGCATTGCTTGCGGGACAGACCGGGAAAAAGCCAGGTATGGGTGCGCAGAAGACAAGCCAGGTTTTTTCCGGTTTGGTTCCGGTTTCCGGATGCCGGGGTGATTACCGAGAGATTCTTAGAAGCTTTTCCGCTTTCCGGGAGGAAAGCCGGGTAAATCCGGAAGAATTCCAGCACTCCTGGTATCTCTATGGGTTGGAGACTTACGGGAATCTTCCCCTTGTGGAGCCTTTGGAGTACCGGGAGGAGAGGAAAATAGAGGATCTGGTGATTGTCATTGATACCTCCGCTTCCTGCCGGAAACATTTGGTTCGCATTTTTCTGGAAGAAACCAGGGGGATTCTGGAGCAGGAGCAGCTTTTTTTCCGGCGTTTCTGCCTCCATATCCTCCAGTGTGACAACCAGATTCAAAAGGACGATAAGATCGAAAGCCTGGAGGAGTTTGAAGCTTATCTCGAAAACCTGGAGCTGCGGGGTGGAGGAGGGACTGATTTCGGTCCGGCCTTCCGGCATGTGGAAAAGCTGAAAAAATCCGGGGAGTTCCGGGAATTAAAAGGAATGCTCTATTTTACGGACGGCTGCGGCTTATATCCAAGGGAGGAGCCGGACTATGCCGTTTATTTTGTGATGATAAAAGGAAGGTACGAGGATCTAAATATGCCGGACTGGATTCACCGGCTGGTATTGGAGGAGCGGACAGCATGAATATTTGGGAGGCAAAGGAAGAAATTAAGAGAACGGTGCTGGCGTATACGGCCAGGACTAAGACCGGGGCCTTGCGGATTCCCATAAAAAGCCAGCGCCCGGTGCTGCTAATGGGGCCGCCGGGCATCGGAAAAACAGCTGTTGTGGAACAGGCAGCTGGAGAACTGGCCCTGGGATTTGTGGCCTATACCATGACCCATCATACCAGACAGAGCGCCATAGGGCTTCCCCTGTTGGAAAAACGGAAATTTCAGGGAGAAGAATATACGGTCACAGCCTATACTATGAGCGAAATTCTGGCATCGGTTTATGAGCAGATGGAGCAGACCGGCCGGAAGGAAGGGATTTTATTCCTGGATGAGATAAACTGCGTCTCGGAGACACTGATGCCCTCTATGCTCCAGTTTCTCCAGTACAAAACCTTTGGCAGCCACAGGCTGCCGGAGGGCTGGATCCTTGTGGCGGCCGGAAATCCGGCCCGTTATAACAGTTTGGTGCGAGAATTTGACATGGCGGTTCTGGACCGGGTGAAACGGATGGATGTGGAGCCGGATCTGGAGGTGTGGAAGCGGTACGCCCTGGCCCGGGGAGTCCACCCGGCAATCCTTTCCTTCCTGGAACTGCGGACCGAATGCTTTTATATGGCGGGAGGAAGGGGAAAGGGCTTTGTGACGGGAAGGGGCTGGGAAGATTTATCCCGGATGCTTCTGGCCTTGGAGACACTGGAACAGCCCGTAGAGGAAGTGGTGTTCGGAGAGTACCTCCAGGAGGAGGAGACGGCCCGTCAGTTCGCTTTTTACTACCGGATTTATGAGAAATGGAACCGCCGGTTTTGTCTCTTGGAGATTTTGGAGGGAGACAGAACGGGGGAGGAAAGAGGATTTTCGGACCTGCCCTTTGACGAACGCCTCTGCATTATCTGGCTTCTTCTGCAAAAACTCTGCGGCATGGCGGTTTCCTGGGAGGAGCAGGAAAAGCTGTCCCGGAGCCTGGAGTACTTTGCAGCCGGAGCGGCACCTAAGCCGGACTCGGGAGATTCCTGGGAGAAATTGTGCCGGGAGAGGCTTGAGAGCCGCAAAAGGGGACTGGAGGTGCGAAGACAGTACGGTCTTCTGGAGCAGGGGGAGGAAGAGCGGGAGAGGCAGCTGGCGGAGCTGGTGCTGGGCAGTTTGGAAAAAATCCGGCTTTCGGGGGATACAGGGGTTTTTACCCACATGGTCCAGGACCAGTGCAGGGAAGAGAAGGAGAGGGAGAAGTCTCTTGTAAAAGCCATGGAGAAGGGAATTGCTTTTGTCCGCAGGGCCTTCGGGGAAGGCCAGGAGCTTGCGGTTTTTCTCACCAACCTGACGGAACATCCGGCGGCATCCCGGATGTTGAAAGAACATCTGCCGGAGGAATTTCAGGAAGCGTCCGCTTTTCTTTGTACCGGCAGGAAGGAGGAGGCGCTGCGGAAAAGGATTTTAGGGGAGATAGGAGAGAGGAGCGTATAAAAATTTGAATATGTGAAGATACTAAAACATAAAAATCTTGAAAATGTGTGAATTTTGGTTGATGAAAATCTTGAAAACGTGTAATATATATTGCATAAGAATCTTGAAAACGTAATTCTGTACAGGAAAGGTTAAGATCCGGAAGAATGAAAAGAAGGATTTATGAAGAACTGCTGAAGTGGAAACAAGAGGATGCAGGCCGGACGGCGCTGCTTATTGACGGTGCCCGCCGTGTGGGAAAAAGCTATATTGCGGAGGAATTTGCAAAAGCGGAGTACAAGAACTATCTCCTGATTGACTTTAACCGGGTGAATGAGGAGGTTACGAATCTGTTCCTGCACTATCTGCACGATCTGGATACCTTTTTTTTGTATTTGTCGAATTTTTATAACGTAAAGCTGGAGGAGCGCAAAACACTGATTATTTTTGATGAAGTGCAGCTTTTTCCCCGGGCCCGGGCAGCCATTAAGTATCTGGTGGCGGATGGACGGTATGATTATCTGGAGACAGGATCCCTGATGAGCATTAAGAAGAATGTGCAGGATATTGTGATTCCCTCCGAGGAGCATCATATCCGGATGTACCCGCTGGATTTCGAAGAATTTCTCTGGGCCCTGGATAACGAGACATTGATGGATTTTATCCGCCTGTGTTTCCGTGAGAGAAGGCCTCTGGGCCAGGCTCTTCACAGGAAAGCCATGGACTATTTTAGGCAGTACCTGATTGTAGGCGGAATGCCCCAGGCAGTGGAAGCCTATGTGCACACCCATGATTTTGAGCGGGTGGATCGGGTAAAAAGGGATATTCTCACTTTGTACCGGGCGGACATTGTGAAACACGCAAAAGGATACGAGATGAAGGTGGCGCAGATTTTTGATGATATTCCGGCACAGCTCCAGAAACATGATAAAAAGTTCCGCCTGTCTTCTCTGAAAAAGGAGGCCCGGTTCCGGGATTATGAGGATGCGCTGTTCTGGCTTTCCGACGCTATGGTGGTGAATATTTGTTATAACTCCACAGCTCCCAGCATCGGTCTTAGGCTTAATATGGATCGGATGACCCTGAAATGCTATATGGCAGACACGGGGCTTCTGATCAGCCACGCCTTTGATGAAAGGGGTATTGCCAGCGGGGAAATTTACCGGAAGCTGCTCTTTGACAAGCTGGAAGTGAATCAGGGAATGATTGTGGAGAATGCGGTGGCGCAGATGCTGGCGGCGGCCGGACATAAGCTTTACTTTTATGCCAATTCCTCCCGGAATGATGCCTCCTCCCGCATGGAGATTGACTTCCTGACCGCCAAGAGCAAGATAAGCAGCAGGCACAATATTTCTCCGATTGAAGTGAAATCCGGGAAAAATTATACCCTTTCATCCCTGCGGAAGTTCCGGGAAAAGTATGGGGAACAGCTTCACATTCCCTATGTGCTGCATATGGGAGATTGGAAGGAAGGGGAGGGAATCACGTATCTGCCCTTGTATATGACTCCCCTGTTATGAAAAGGGCAGGCCAAATCTTCAAAAAACATCCCCGTGGGGCGGATTGCATTTCCCGGGCCGTCATGATAGAATAGGCACGAAGACAAAATCCCAAGGAAAAGAGAGTGAGAAACCATGAGTGACAGACACACCCATACACATATAGGGGAGGACGGAACCGTCTATGAGCACTCCCACGGCCATACCCATACCCATCAGAATACCAAGGCAGTTTTAAACCGCCTCTCCCGGGCTATCGGGCATATGGAGTCCGTCCGGCGCATGGTTGAGGAGGGCAGGGACTGCAGTGAGGTTCTGGTGCAGCTCTCCGCAGTGAAGGCGGCTATCAACAATACGGCCAAGGTGATTTTAAAGGATCACATTGAACACTGCCTGGTGGACGCAGTGGAATCCGGGGATCACGAGGCTATTGAGGAGCTGACGGGGGCCATTGACCGGTTTATGAAGTAGACACAGTGGAATTTCGGTATTCCGTAGGCGTAAGCCCCGTCTGCTTT
This sequence comes from uncultured Lachnospiraceae bacterium, assembly GCA_910586955.1. Classification (GTDB taxonomy): domain Bacteria; phylum Bacillota; class Clostridia; order Lachnospirales; family Lachnospiraceae; genus Laedolimicola. The sequence continues at coordinate 15,096 of CAJUMM010000002.1, forward strand.
TTAAAATTGCGGATAAAAGTCTGCTGGTGGTTAAAACCTACCGCAGCCGATATTTCTTCCAGGGTCATCTTTGTGGTGCAGAGAAGCTCCTTGGCATGACGGATGCGCACGGAGGAGAGATAGGTAATAATATCATAATTTGTTTCTTTCTTAAACAGCTTGCTGGTGTAGGCGGGGCTGCATCCGATATGTGCGGCCATGTCCTCCAGCGAGAGGTCCTGATGGTAATTCTCCTGGATCCAGGAAATCAGGCCGTCAATCTTCACTTTCCCCTTATTGGCGCTTACAGCTCCGATGAAATTGCAGATAGTTTGGACAAAAGGCAGAAGGAACTGGCCGAAATCATGTACATGAGCCAGATGTTCCGTCTGTTCTTTGGCGTGGGTCAGGAGAGGGGCGCAGTCGGCCAGGACCACAGGCATCTCCTTAACAATGGAAGAAATCAGGTCCAGAATCTGGTCTGTGATCTCCCGCACATAGGCTACGGAGGTGTAGGGATTGGCATGGATCACGGAAAAATAGGAATTTAAAAAGGTGGAGGCCTCCTGGGCTTTGCCCAGCCGGATATAGCGGGCCAAAAGCTGCTGCTTGTGGTAGTCAAACTGGATCTCGGTCCGCTGGAATTCCTGGTAGGAATAGGGAATGGAAATATGGTTGTGAAGCTTGTGGTTCAAAAGCTCTGCAGCCTCCTCATAAGAGCGATGGAGGAGTTCTTTGGAGGAAATCAGATTTCCGAAGGCGATCACCGGCGGGCGCTCATCCTCATCCCTGGCGCAGGCTTTCTGAAGGCGTTCTCCCAGCTGGTTGAGGATGGGGAGGCAGAGGCTCTCGGAGAGATTTTCCCCAATGGAAAGGATGGCAAGGAGGGTGTCCGGCGTTTCCCAGAACCAGAAGGAGGGAAAAAATTCTCCGGCAGTGTCCTGGCAGAGGGTTAGAAGGCTCTCCTGAAGGTTCCGGAAAGCATCCTTGTGAAAGGAATTGGAAAGCCCGGAGGAACCCGGAAAATGGACCAGGGCTACCACTGTGTGTTTTAGCTCCTGTTCCAGATCAAAAAAGGAGAGCGTGGGAGCCAGCCCTTCCGGTTCCGGCTGGCTAAGATAGCAGAGGCGGAGCAGGAGGGAGGCTTTCAGTTCATTCCGGTTGGCTTCCAGAATGGAAGAGAGAAATGCCGAGCGCTCTTTCTGGTATTTCAGGCGCCGGAAAGATAGAAGAAGAAAGCACAAAGCAACAAAAAGCAATATGAGTGCCAGAAAAAAACAGGTTTTCCAGAAATATGGTTCCATAATCCCTCCAAAGTCTTGATATGTTCTATTTTAATCATAAAAATCCCCAAAATGCAAGATTTGAGAATGAAATTCGAAAAATATACCGGAAAAAGTGCGGGATTTGATCATAAAATCCAGGATTGCTTCTGTACAGGAAAGACGAAAACAGTTAGTTTTAGGGCAGGCAGAGACGGAAAGGAGAGGATCAGGATGAAAGCCTTTATGATTGAAGAAACAAAATTTGCAGGCCTGATTGAAGTGGAAGAACCACGCATTACCAGTCCTACAGAAGTAAAAGTAGAAGTGGAATCCGTGGGAATCTGCGGAACGGACATTAAAATTTATGAGGGACATCATTCCCAGTCCCTGGGTCAGAAGCGGATTCCAGGACATGAATTTGCAGGCGTGGTTACAGAGGTGGGCAGCCAGGTCCGGAATTTGAGACCGGGAGACCGGGTGGTTCATGAACCTATCTCTTACTGCGGAAGCTGTTATGCCTGCTTAAGGGGAGAGGGAAACGTGTGCAGGGATGTCCGGGTGACAGGCTGCAACTGCTCCGGAGGCATGGAAGAGTATTTTGTAGCGGAGGAACGCCAGTGGCATAAGATTCCGGACTGGATCACCTGGAACCAGGCGGCTCTGATTGAACCTTATACCATAGGGGCCCAAATTTGTGCCAGGGCGGAGCTTCGGCCGGAGGATACTATGCTGATCTATGGAGCAGGGCCTATCGGGCTTATGCTGGCGGATACGGCCCTGCATCTGGGAGCCAAGGTCTTTATCAGTGAGATCAGCCAGGGGAGGCTCGAGCTTGCCAGGAAGATAGGGATACCCCATGTGATTGATTCGGGAAAGCAGGATGTACGAAAGGAAGTCATGGAGCTCACCGGCGATTATGGTCCCAACATCGTGGCGGACTGTGCCGGGGTTCCCAGGCTGGCGGAGGAAGGCATGGAACTTCTCTCCCCCTGCGGAAGATTCGTCCCGGTAGCCGGAGTGAAGTTTACCTTTGACGGATACATGGCTATGCGGCGGCAGTTGAAGATCACAGCCTCCCGGCTGCAGATGCACCAGTTCGTGCCGGTGATTGCCAGGTTCCGCCTGTACCAGCAGCATGCGGACGCCATGATCACAGATGTATTTGACTTTCAGGACACGAAGGAGGCATTTGGGCTGGCGGCAGAGCGCAGGCCGGAGACGGGCAAAATAGTGTTGCGCTTCCACAAACACTAAAAACAGCAGAAGCCCGGACAGAACCCAGAAGGGCGGATGCGGAACTGGAATAGGAGATATGAGATGAACAAAATAGCAATCGTATACACATCCCTTGGGGGACTGATTCAAACCATGAAGAAAGAATTCGCCCAGGCCATGCCGGGCTGCACCCTCGTAAACATAGCAGATGACAGCTTGATCCGGGAGGTCATGGAAGAGGGAAGTGTCACGGAAGGGGTGCGGGAGCGCATGATGCACTATTTTCAGGCGGCGGCCCGCTGTAATCCCCAGGTGATTGTCAGTGCCTGCTCCTCCGTAGGAGAGGTAGCCGAAGAGGCAGACAAGAAGTTTGGGATTCCCGTAGTCCGGATAGATCATGCCATGATTGAGAAGGCCCTGGGGGAGGGAAAACGGATCGGCGTCCTGGCCTCCCTTGGCACTACCATGGAGCCCACGGTTTCCTATATCCGCCGTCTGGCCGAAGGCAGGGGGCAGGAGGTTCAAGTGCTGGGAAAGGTGGCGGCCGGGGCCTACGAGGCAAATGCCAGGGGAGAGGCGGCAGTTCACGGCGCACTGATCGCCCAGGAGGCCAGGGAAATCCAGGAAGAGGTGGATGTTATTATCCTGGCTCAGGGCTCCATGGCAAAGATGGAAGAGGAACTGCATCGGCAGACGGGACTTCCGGTCTATTCCAGCCCCCGGCTCTGTGCAGAAGAGGTCCGGGCGATGTGTGAGAAGGAGGGAAAGGCATGAGATTAAGGGAAGAGAGAGTGAAGGAGCTGGAGGAACTCTGCAGGCAATTCCGGAAGGATGTGCTGACGGTTCTCCATGAGGTACAGACAGGACATGCGGGAGGCTCCCTTTCGGAATGCGAGATTTTAACCCTGCTGTATATGGAGTGCGCCAATATTTCCAAGGAAAACCAGGAGGCGGCGGATCGGGACAGAATCGTTCTCTCCAAAGGGCACGGAGCCCCTATGCTGTACCGATGCCTGGCGGAAAAAGGATTTTTCCCTAAGGAGGAGCTTTCTACCCTGCGCCAGCCGGGAAGCCGCCTGCAGGGGCATCCCTGCTCCCAGAAGACCCCGGGAGTAGAACTCTCCACCGGTCCTCTGGGAATCGGCCTGTCGGCCTCGGTGGGCATGGCCTGTGCCAACCGTCTCCAGGGAAACGGCGCTTATGTCTACACCGTGCTGGGAGATGGAGAGCTCAACGAGGGGACCGTGTGGGAAGCTGCCATGTCGGCGGCCAAATTCCACTGTGATCATCTGATTGCCATTGTGGACTGGAACAAAGTGCAGCTGGACGGAAAGGCAGAGGACATTATGCCCATGCACCATATGGAAGAGCGCTGGAAAGCCTTCGGCTGGAATGTATGGCGGTGTAACGGCCACAGCATAGCAGAGCTCTATGAGGCTATTTGCGAGGCAAAGGACAGGAAAAACGGAAAACCTAACGTGATTCTTGCGGATACGGTGAAGGGCAAAGGGGTCTCCTTTATGGAGGGAACCAATGCCTACCACGGGAAAGCCATTTCCGACGAAGAATATGCGAAAGCCATGAAAGAACTGGAGGTGTAGGGAAATGGGAAAAGCATTGCGGGATGTGTACGGTGAAAGCCTCTTGCGGTATGCGAAGGAGCACGAAAATGTAGTGGCTCTGGATGCGGATCTGGCCAACTGCAGCAAAACCTGTCTTATGGGAAAGGAGCTCCCGGAGCGGATGTTTGATGTAGGAATCGCGGAAAACCATATGATTGCCATGGGGGCAGGCTTTGCCAGCTGCGGGATGATTCCTTTTGTAAATACCTTCGCCACTCTGGCGTCCTCCATGTGTGCTCTTTCCGCCAAGGCGCTTATAGGATATTCCCGGCTGAATGTCCGTATTATGGGTGCCAACAACGGATTGAGCGGCGGGTATGACGGGGCCACCCACCACGCCCTGGATGATATGAGCGTTATGCGGGGAATTCCGGGAATGCTGGTCATGTCTCCCTCCGACGGGGTAATGACAGACTGGATGGTGCGGACACTGATTGAGGAATACCAAGGGCCAGCCTACGTAGGAGTTCCCAGGAACGGCTATGAAAATCTCTATGAGGAAGGGGAGAGCTTCGAAATCGGCAAAGCCAAGCAGCTAACCCAGGGAACAGACGCAGCAGTATTTGCCTACGGCCTGTCGGTATTCCGGGCCAGGAAAGCAGCGGAAGAGCTGGCAGCCCAGGGAATCCGGGTGAGCGTCTACGATATGTTCACTCTGAAGCCCTTTGACCGGGAAACGGTGCTCCGGGCAGCCCGGGAGACAGGGGCCATTGTAACCGTGGAGGAGCATTCCGTAGTGGGAGGCCTGGGGACGGCGGTATTGGAGACCCTGGCGGAAGGAGGCGTTCAGACTTGTGTGCGCCGCCTGGGAATCCAGGACTGCTACACCCACAGCGGGGCTTACGAGGAGCTGGTGACGGAATTCGGGATCGGAGTTCCGGCCATTGTAAGTGCGGTCAAAGAATTAATTTAAACAGCAGATTTCCGGACAGG
>CAJUMM010000002.1:20209-94481 GCA_910586955.1 uncultured Lachnospiraceae bacterium
CCCAGAAGGAATTGCGGACGCATTTTTTTGCGGCCGGAAATCCTTCTAAGGGCAGAGGCCTGGCAGGGAATCTGCGGAACTGGAATAAAAATTAATTTAAACAGCAGATTTCCGGACAGGCCCAGAAGGAATTGCGGACGCATTTTTTTGCGGCCGGAAATCCTTCTAAGGGCAGGGGCCTGGCAGGGAATCTGCGGAACTGGAATAATAACTGGAATAATAACTGGAATAATACTGGAATAATAACTGGAGGATGAATATAAATGGATAGAGAGATCCGGGAACTTTATAAAAAAAGCTATGAACTGCGCATCCAAGCTGTTAAAATGGTATATCATGCAAAGACGGGCCATGCTGCCCCCAGCCTGTCTATGGCGGAACTGATAACCGCCCTGTATTTTAAAATACTGCAGGTAGATCCAGCCAATCCCCGCTGGAAAGACCGGGATCGGTTTGTGCTTTCCAAAGGCCATGCCTGCCCCATCTACTATGCGGCGCTGGCGAAACGGGGCTTTTTCCCGGAGGAAGATTTGATGGAGTACCGGGCCTTGAACAGCAAGCTCCAGGGACATCCCGATATGCGCAAATGCCCGGGAGTAGATATGACCACGGGCTCCCTGGGAAATGGGGCTTCGGCTTCCCTTGGCATGGCATTGATAGGCCAAAAAGAGAAAAAGGACTACTACGTGTATGCCATCTGCGGGGACGGGGAGCTTCAGGAAGGCATTGTCTGGGAGAGTGCCCTGTACGCAGGAAACGCCCATGCGGATCACCTGATCTGGCTTGTGGATTACAACGGCCTGCAGTCAGGAGGCAGTGTCAGGGAAATCCAGAACCTGGAAAGCCTGGAAGAAAAATTTAAGGGCTTTGGCTGGGATGTCCAGACCATAGACGGCCACAAGATAGAGGAAATCCTGGGGGCTGTGGAGACGGCTAAGGAGCGGAAAGGAAAGCCCTCGGTTATTTTGGCAAAGACCACCAAGGGAAAGGGCGTATCCTATATGGAAAACCAGTATCTGTGGCATATGAAAGCGCCAAATGCAGAACAGTATACACAGGCAATGGAAGAGCTTTTAAAGGAGGTACAGAGCTATGAGTAAGATGGTATCCACCCGTACAGGTTTCGGACAGGGACTGGTAGAACTGGCGGCAGAGAGAAGCGAAGTGATAACGGCTTCCGCAGATACCTACCGCTCCTTTGCACTGGGAGAATTTGTGGAGAAATACCCGGATCGCTACTACGAGTTCGGCATTGCGGAACAGAATATGCTCACTGCTTCCGGGGCAATGGCGGCGGAAGGCTACTGCGTCTTCGCCGTAGGCTACAGCCCCTTCCTCTCCATGCGGGCCCTTGAGCAGATCCGTACCTTTGCGGCGTATCCCAATCTGAATGTAAAGGTAGCCGCCGGCCTCTCCGGCCTTTCCGGCGATACGGACGGCGTAACCCATCAGGGGACAGAAGACATCGGCATTGTGCGCACCATTCCCAATATGACGCTGCTGTGTCCGGCAGACGCAGTGGCAGCTAAAGCATTTGTAAAGATTGCCGCAGACATTGAGGGGCCGGTGTACCTGCGCCTGGGCCGGGGGGCAACCCCCATTCTGTACGGAGAAGATCAGGAATTTTCCTTCGGGAAAGCCATACGGGTCCGGGAGTACGGGAAAAAAGCCGTGGTGATTGCCTGCGGATCCTGCGTATACGAAGCCGCCATGGCGGCGGACGCCCTGATGGAAAAAGGAATTGACATTACGGTTCTGGACATGCACACCATCAAGCCACTGGATGCAGACAGCATCGAAGCCTGCTGCCAGGGGGCAGACAGTGTGATTACGGTGGAGGACGGAACCATCTACGGCCTTGGAAGTGCCGTGGCAGAGACCCTTCTGGAGCGTCATATACTGCCGAAGCATTTCCGGCGCCTGGGTCTTACCACCTTCGGAACAGCCGGAACCTACCCGGAACTGCTCCATTTCTACGGCCTGGACGCAGAAGGCATCGGGGCTGCAGTAGAGGAGCTTGCAAACTCATAAAACAGCGTAATCCCGTACAGCGCCCAGAAGGAATTATGGGCACATTATTAGGTGACCGTAATTCCTTCTAGACAAGGGGTGCTGGTAGGGATGAAGCGGAACTAAAATTAAAAACAGCGTAATCCCGAACAAAGCCCAGAAGGATTTACGGGCACATGTTTTCGTGACCGGAAATGCTTCTAGTAAAGGGGCTTTGGTAGGGATGAAGCGGAACTAAAATTAAAAACAGCGTAATCCCGAACAAAGCCCAGAAGGATTTACGGGCACATGTTTTCGTGACCGGAAATGCTTCTAGTAAAGGGGCTTTGGTAGGGATGAAGCGGAACTAAAATAGGAGACTTACGTATGTACACACTGGAACAGCTATACGGAATCCAAGACAACGTAATTGTCGTAACCGGCGCAGCTGGAGGCATCGGCCTGGAGCTGTGCCGGGCAATTCTGGATCTGGGGGGAAAGACAGCAGCCGTGGTCCGGAGCCAGGCCAGCCGGGACAAAGTAATGAAAGCTCTTGGGGACGCCGGGGAGGAGAGGCTTATGTGCTGCCTGGCGGATCTCACAGAGGAGAACCAGGTAAAGACAGCTATGGAAGAGATTTATAAAAAATTCGGAGCCATCGACGGCCTGGTTAATGCAGCGGGAATGAATATCATTGAGAGCCTGGAGGAAATGTCCATGAGTGATTTCCAGAAAGTCATGGATGCCAACTTTACGGCGGTTGTGCTCAGCTGCAAATATGCGGGGCACTATATGCTTAAGGCCGGGAAAGGCCGCATTGTAAATATTTCCTCCATGAGCACGGTAAAAGGAAAGGCCTATTATACGGCCTACGCCTCCAGCAAGGCGGCAGTGGACAGTTTTACCAGGGCCTTGGCCATTGAGTGGGCCAGGCAGGGAATTAACGTCAATTCCGTTGCGCCCAGCATGATTGTTACGGATATTAACCGCAGGCAGATAGAGGAAAACCCTGATTCCTACCGGAAACGGGTAGAGAGCATTCCCAGGGGATGTCCGGGGAAAACCCAGTGGCTGGTGTCTCCGGTGATTATGCTTCTTTCCCCCGGCTCCATCCACTTGACGGGACAGACTATTTTTGTGGACGGCGGCTGTACGGCGGGGGATACCTTTGTCATGGAGACCCGGAGGTTTGGGGACGGCAGAGGAGCAAAAGGCTGAAATTTACAGGGAGTTAAGAATCTGCCGGTTCCGTATAAGCACAGCGGAAACCGATGCGCTCCGCCCGGTATTCCGGTTCGTGGGCCAGATTCAGCCAGAATATCCCTGCGCTTGCGCCGTGATACCAGTGTCCGCCCCGAAGGGCGGCCGATTCCTGGTCATTGCGGAAATAGAGGTCGCCGGGGGCACAGTCCCGGCCAAGGGGCAGGATACAGGCGGCCTTAAGGAATTGCCGGGCCTTTTCGGAAAGAGGGAGGCTGCAGGAAAAACTAGAAAATGGTTTGTGTCCATAGGTGCGATCCATACCCGGGCAGGGGCGTTCATACTGCTTCTGAGGGTGAGAGCAGCCGCCGGCCATATGGAAGTCCGGGGTTCCCCCTGCGGCAGGAGGCATACAGGTATAGTCAAAGTAAAGGGCATGTGCGGCAGAAGGAGGAGCGAAGGAGCCGTCGGCTTTCAGGGTTTTCCAGCCGGAGCTCTCCCGGCGCTGGGAATCACTGCAGGCTGCCTGCTCTGGATCCAGGAACAGGAGCTTGCCGTTTTCCATCCGCAGTCCGCCCACCCATTCAGCCAGGTTGCCGTTGCAGTCGAAGACGCCCCGGAGGGTGTGGTCATGGGACCAGGCGGCGGGACCGCTTCCGGTGAGGGCTCTTCCGGAGTGTTCTCCGGGGGCAGGTGTGGACAAGGTGCAGCTGTCTTCCGGATGGAAAATATCCGTTCCGGAGTCATTGTTTCCCCGGGGAAGGGTATGGTTTTTCCAGGATAGAAGAGCAAGGCCGGCCCATTCGTAGTTGGTCATCAGATGCCAGCCGGGCCCCTTGGCGCGGCAGAAATCCAGGGCTTCGTCATATGAGAGAAAGTTCCCGGCGTTTTTTCCGGGCAGGCTTAAGGCCCGGCCTTCCAGCAGGACATTCTGATACTTGGAAATGTATACCCATGGGACACTCTGCATGGCAGGTCCTTTGGACCGTCCCTTAAGGGAAATACAGGAGGCAGCTTCTTTAGCCGTCCGGAACATGGGGTGAGGGACAGACTCGAAGACGGAGGAAATTTCATTCAGGTAATACAGGGGAATCCGGACCATCAAGGAGGGCAGCCCCCCATTGTCGTAGAGAATGGTATTTGTATATCCGGTAAGCTGTTCCACAATATCTTTGGCCGGCATTTTCTTAAGCAGAAGCCGGTGAAGCAGTCCGGCCTGCCCGGTTTCTGCGGCATAGCGCAGGGCAAAATGTTCCAGGATACCCTGCTCCAGGAACGGATAGGCGGAAAGCCTTTGCTGCAGCATAAACTCCTCCATTTAACGCAATCGATTCCAAAAAGTTGCGAAAAAAACATAACATAACACTTGCAAAAAGTCAATCGTTGTTGTAAAAATATAAGAAACCGCTTTGTTTTTGGTTTGTTATTTGGGACAAAATGTAATATAATTAAAAAAAGCGTCCCCATAGACAGAGAGGGAAGGAGTATTTTCCATGACGATTTACGATATTGCAGAGATTGCAGGTGTATCAGCCAGCACCGTGTCGCGGGTGATCAACAACAAGCCGGGAGTAGGCTTGGAGACACGTCAGAAAATTATGAAATTAATGGAAAATTACAATTATTCCCCCAATGCGATTGCACGGGGACTGGTGAACCGCTCCTCGAAAACCATCGGAATCCTGGTGGCGGATATCCGGAATATCCATCATATAGACGGAGCGTATTATATTGAGCGGGAGCTGATTGCCCAGGGCTATTGCTGTATTATCCTGAACACGGGAAATGAGGATGCAGACAAGGTAAATGCCATCGAGATCCTTCACCGCCGCAGGGTGGAGGGGGTGGTGATGATGGGATCCATCTTTCAGTGTAAAGAGGTGGAGGAGGCCATTGCCCGGTGTATGAGCGACATTCCGGTGGCTATTGTGAACGGCTGGCTGGATCTTCCAAATGTGTACGGGATCCTGTCCGATGAGATGGGCGGGGTAGTTTCCTGCGTGGATCATCTGATATCCAGAGGACATAAGAAGATCGCCTTTGTCTGCGACCGGCCTTCCAATCCCAGCAATACCTTAAAAGAACGGGGGTACTTTTCCTGTGCAGAAAAGCTTGGAATGGAGCTGAAGGACTGGGGATACCGGACGGAAAATACCCTGGAGGGAGGCGAGGAGGCTACCCTTCAGATTTTAAACGATCATCCCGATGTGGAAGGCATTATCTATGCGGTGGATCTGCTGGCGGTAGGGGGCCTGCAGGTTCTGCACGGGCGGAACATACAGGTTCCGGATCAGGTAGCCGTGGTGGGAATCAACGATTCCACCTATGCCCAGATCTGCACCCCCACCCTGACTTCCCTGGATAATAAACGCATGGATGCCAGTGTTATGGCCGCCCGGATCCTGGTGGATCACATATGCGGGAAGAAAACGGCCAACCGGGTGATGCTTCTGCCGGATCTGGTAGTGCGGGAGAGTACTTAAGGGGGCTGATGTTTTATAGCTTGGCGGACAGTCCGAAGGATTTGTCATGTGGGTGCTGTAGGGTATGATGATCCGGACACAGGAAGGGATAAGGTTTCCCCTCCAAACGAAGGCAGAGATTCCGGGGAGCTAACCACCAGGACGCACTAAGCTCATCAGCAAAGGCTTCTTCGCTAAGTGCTTTCCAGGTGGTGGATCTCCCCTTCATCTCTTAACGCCTCCAAGTGTTTGGAGGGGAAACCTTATCCCTTCCTGCTGGCAGCATTAACAGATAACCTTCCAAATCATCAGCTATCAAGGTGGAGAATAGTTCCGGCAAACAAGAAAAGTTAGCTCACTGGAGATTCTATCCCCCGTTTGGAAGGGGATATTCTTCCCTTTCGGTTAGTGGGCTATATAGTATATACAACGAGAACCAGCAGTCAGTGCGGAGCGTGTTCCCCGGCAAACTATTCAGGGGTTGTTAAGAGACGGAGACGAGATCCGCTCTTTAGAAAGCACTTAGCGAAGAAGCCATTGCTGATGAGCTTAGTGCGTCTTAAGAGCTAGCTCGGCGCAGTCTCTACCCCGTTTGCAGGGGAACACGCTCCGCACTGACTGCGTCTGGCATTGTATACTTTTTGGACCGTCAATATCCAAATAAGGTACAAAAATAAGAGGCGTGCATCCTCCTGCCAAGAGATGGCACCGATTGAGTATAGAGAATGTGAAGTGAGAGGAGCTGAAAATGTCCGGTGAATGAGAAATCGATGCCGGAACTATGTTTCCTACTCTTTTATAGTTATAAAACTTATGCAATATGCACAAAAATGAAGGCCGAATTTTGGGAATAAATACAGAAAAAACATATGGTTCTTGCATTTTTCTACAAGGTTTGCTATATTATCAATAACAGCTTTTTATTTTTTTACAATTAGAGAAATCGATTGCGTAAAATCGGTGGGAGACGGACTTGAGAATAGAAATAAATAAGCTGTAAGACATAGTCATCCGCCTTGGCGGAAATGATAAGAGAAAAGAAAGAAAGGAAGTAAAGGATTATGAAAAAGTTGACGTTATGGAAAAAAACCGTAGGGCTGGCACTTTCCGCAGTGCTGGTTCTGTCCATGGCAGCCTGCGGCTCTAAGGAAGAGACTCCGGCCCCGGCTCCTGCAGAGACACCGGCTGAGGAGGGTACAGAGGACCAGCAGCCGGAGGAAGCTCCCGCAGCAGAGGCAATTACCCTGCGTCTTGGACATACCCAGTCCACGGAGCATCTCATCAATGCTTCCGCTGAGAAATTTGCGGCTATGGTAGAAGAGAAGACAAACGGAGCGGTAAAGATTGATATCTATCCTGCAGAGACCCTGGGAACCAACACGGAGCTTGCGGAGGCCTGCTCCAACGGAGATGTAGATTTCTACATTTCTGCAACGGGACAGTACACCGCCCGCTACTCACCCTTCACTATCGTAGAGGCCTTCTATATGTTCCGGGATTTGGATCATATGCTGAAGTTCTACGAGAGTGAGGCGCACCAGAAACTGGTGGACGGCCTGGCAGAGGAGTGCAAGGTTCACATTCTGGCGGATCTGTACTACGGCGCACGGCAGATGACCACCTCCGGCAAGGCTCTCAACACGGCAGATGATCTGGAAGGCATGAAGATGCGTGCGGCAAATGAGCCCCTGCCCATTGCTGCCTTTACCCAGCTTGGGGCATCTCCTACGCCCATTGCCTACAATGAGACCTACCTGGCACTGCAGCAGCACACCGTAGACGGACAGGAGAATCCCCCTGCATCTATCAGCGCCATGAAGTTCTATGAGGTTCAGGATTACATGAACCTGACCTATCATCAGTTCCAGATGCTGAGCATCTTTATGAGCGACGCTGCTATGCAGAAACTGTCCCAGGATCAGATCGACGTAATTTACGAGTGCGCGAAGGCTGTTGCCGAAGAGCACAATCCCCAGGCTATCGAGCAGGAGCAGGGCTTTATCGAAGAAATCGGAAAGAACTGCGAGCTGGTAGAGCCGGATATCGAGTCCTTCCGCACCAAGATTGCCCCCATGTACGATCAGTTTAAGGATCAGTGGATTGAGGGAATGTTTGAAGAGATTCAGGCAATGTAAGACAGTACGGGCGAACGACCGGTTATGAATCAAAGAGGCTGCCGGGAGACCGGGCAGCCTCTTTTTCACGGAAGTGCCGGAAAGGAAAGAAAGATGTTGCAAAAATTAGAGCGTATTGTATATCAGGTCCAGAGGATATTTTTTATCCTGGTGATGGCCTTTATGCTGGTGGTGCTCTCTGCCCATGTGGTGATGCGTTTTGTGTTCAACAGTCCCATTATCTGGACGGACGAAGTTATTACCATGCTGCAGGGAACCCTGGCTTTTGCAGGTATCGGTTACTGCTTTCACAAGAACCAGCACACGGAGCTTTCTATTGTGTACGACCGTGTACCGAAGCCGGTGCAGATTTTGTTTGACCTTATTACCAATGGTGTCATGCTGTTCTGCTGCGGTTATATGATCAAGTACAGCTGGGCGTTTACCCTGCAGAAGAATATTAAGATGAATACCATTCCCTGGATGAAGCAGAGCTGGATTTACTGCTTTATCACAGTGGGATTTGTGGTGGCATCCTGCTATATTATCCTGCGGCTTGTCCGGGTATTTCAGAGAATGATGGGAAAGGAAGAGGGGTGAGGTAGGTTATGGCATTGTTGTTTCTCTGCTTTTTCGGTTTTCTTTTGATGCGTATGCCGGTGGGCTTCTGTATGCTGTGCAGTTCCATTATTTACTCCCTGGCATACGGGGAAAGCTTAAATATGATTATGTCCCGTGCAGTACAGGGTTCCAGCGGGTTTACCCTCCTGGCCCTAAGCTTTTTCATCCTGGCGGGAAATATTATGAACCGGGGCGGTGTGACGGATCGGATCTTCGGATTCTGCAAGAAGCTTATCGGCTGGATTCCCGGAGGCCTGGGCCATGCCAATGTGCTGGCATCGGTGATTTTCGCAGGCATGTCCGGTTCTGCCGTGGCAGATGCCGGCGGGCTTGGCGCTATCGAGATCAAGGCCATGAAGGACGACGGGTATGACGAGGAATTTGCCGTGGCCGTCACCGGGGCTTCCTCCTGTATCGGCCCCATTATCCCTCCCACAATTTCCGGAGTGGTGTACTGCGTGGCCAGCGGGGTATCCGTGGGCAAGATGTTCATTGCCGGCGTGCTCCCCGGATGCTGCCTGGCGATTACCCAGATGATTTATATTTTCTTTGTATCCAAGAAACGGAACTATCCCCGCCACGCTTTTGCCGGCTTCCGGGATTTGGGGAAATCCTTTGTGACCTCCTTCCCGGCACTCTTAACTCCGGTAATCATTCTGGGCGGTATTCTTACAGGCGTCTGTACGCCTACGGAGGCCTCTGTGGTGGCTGTACTTTATGCCCTCCTTCAGGGGTTCCTCACCAGGGATTTGAAATTAAAGGATCTGCCCTCTATTATGGATGAAACCCTGACCAGCGCCATGAGCGTATTGTTCATTGTCAGCAGCGCCAACGCCTTCGGTTACATTATCACCGCCCAGCAGATTCCGACCAAGCTGGCAAATGTATTCTTAGGTGTGGTTACCAATAAGATTGTAGCCTTGCTGGTAATCAACATTTTCCTTCTCCTGGTGGGTATGGTGATGGAGAGCCTGGCGGCCCTGGTAATTCTGGTTCCCATCCTGATGCCGGTGATCACTTCCTTCGGAATCGATCCCCTGCATTTCGGAGTTATCTGCATCCTGAATATCACCATCGGTATGCTGACGCCTCCGGTAGGAATGGTACTCTTTACCCTGACAAATGTGAGCAGCCTGTCCTTTGAAAAGATAACCAAGGCCATGCTTCCCCTGCTGGCAGTGAATATTATTGCCCTTCTGATTGTGACCTACTGCCCGCCGCTGACCACATGGCTGCCGAACTTGTTGATGTAACCCTAAAAACAGCAGATCTCCGAACAGGGCCCAAGAAGGATTTACGGACGTGTAAACGTCCGGAAATTCTTCTCTTGAAGGGGCTCTGGGAGGAGAACTGCGGAACTGGAATAAAAATAAAAACAGCAAATTCCCGGACAGCGCCAGAAGGAGTTGCAGACGCAAAGCGGCTGGAAATCCTTCTAGAAAAGAGGCGCTGGGAGGGAATTTGCGGAACTGGAATAAAAATAAAAACAGCAAATTCCCGGACAGCGCCAGAAGGAGTTGCAGACGCAAAGCGGCTGGAAATCCTTCTAGAAAAGAGGCGCTGGGAGGGAATTTGCGGAACTGGAATAGGAGGCTTAGATATGATCCCTGTAGAACTTGATCAGGAAATCCGCGCAGGCGTTTTTAAAACCCTGCCGCAGATCATGGAAATTAAAAATGAGGAACTGAGAGAAAAGGTGGCCGACGCATGGGCATACTCCCTGCAGATCAACGGCTACAAGCACATTGAAGATATGCCGGGCTCCGGAATGCCAGAGGCCAGCAGTCTGGGGGACCAGAGCATGCACATCCGGGCAGTGGGCTACAATGCTGTAAGCCTGTATGAGAATCTCTGCAAGGCCTATGAGAGAGATATGGGACTGGACCGGGATATGCTGATTGCCTGCGCCCTTCTCCACGATGTGGGCAAGCCCTATGAGTACAATCCGGAGAACCGTGCCCGCTGGGCAGCCAACCATAAGCTTACGGGAGCGCCAAACGCCCGCCATCCGGCTTATGGGACCTACATTGCCATTACCTGTGACCTGCCGGAGGAAGTGGTGCATGTGTGCGCCTGCCATTCCCCGGAGGGACGTTTCGTAACCCGCAGCGCCTACGCTACCTTAGTGCATTATGCGGACGATGGCTCCTGGTTTTCCCTGGCAAGTATGTTTGACCTGAATATTCCCAAGTTGTAGGGCTAAAAAAGAGTTATGGAGAGAGCAGATGAAAAAAATTGTTTCATTCTTTGGTGACCAATCAGAGATATTTTGTGAATTGAACCGGCGAGCAGAAGAGTATGCGGCATCCCTGGGCATGGAGTACCGCTGGGTTCCTCAGCTTCCCTTTTCCCAGGAAACCGTAATCCGGGAGCTTCAGAATGCAGATGCGGGCATTATTGACATTGAGCCCTACGGAGAGCCTATTTTCAGCCAGGTAAAAGACAGTACCAAGCTTCTGGTGCGCTTTGGGGTTGGATTTGACAAGGTAGATTTAAAAGCCGCCAGCAGAAACGGCATTGCCATAGCCCGGACTACGGGAGCCAACACCACAGGGGTGGCGGAGATGGCATTGACCTTGATGCTGGCCTGCAAGAGAAGGATCAACACCTACCAGGCCAGGACGAAATCCGGCAAGTGGCAAAAAGACATCGGCCATGAGATCATCGGCGGCACCGTGGGTATTATTGGCTACGGCAGCATCGGGCGCCGCCTGGCAAGGCTTCTTGGCGGGTTTGACTGCCGGATCCTGGCCTACGATCCCTTCCCCAAGAAGGAAGTCATGGACGCGGACGGAGTGGAACTTGTAACTTTAGAGGAACTGTTCCGCCAGGCGGATGCCATCAGTATTCATGTACCCTATACGAAAGAGACCCATCATATGGTGAACCGGGAGACTCTGGGCATGATGAAGTCCACGGCCGTGATTGTGAATACGGCCCGGGGAAATATCATTGATGAGGAGGCCCTTTACGAGGCTTTGAAAGAGGGACAGATTGCAGGGGCGGGAGTGGATGTGTTTGCCCAGGAGCCTTTGCCGGCGGATTCTCCCCTTTTGACCCTGGAAAATGCGGTGCTGACGCCTCATGTGTCCAGCCAGACGGTGGAATCCCTCTGGAATATTTACAAAATGGCTATTGATATCAGTGCAGATTTCTTTGCAGGAAAGGGCTCACCCCATATTTTGAATCCCGATTATGCAGAGGGGAAGGAAAACTGACAGAACGTATTTAGACAGGAATAGCCGCTAGAGCAGGAAACTCCCGGAAGGGGACGGACTGCCCTAGCGGCATCTGTTTTAATTTCCCCTCGGAATAGGTGTTCATTTTAAAAGAAAAGTGTTAAAATAGAATTATTGAGTTTCAGAACAGATATTTCTGCAGAGGAGAAGGAGGGTATATGAAGTATTATCTTGGATTGGATAACGGAGGCACGGCCACGAAAGCGGCGGTTTTCGATGAGAAGGGCCGGGAAGTAGCTACGGCCGGCATGGACACGGCTATGCTGGTGCCGAAAGCCGGTTTTACGGAGCGGGACATGGACGAGATGTGGGAGGCCAACTGCCAGGTGATTAAGAAAGCGCTTGAGAAGGCCGGTGTGACGGGGGAGGAGATTGCCTGCATCACCGTCTGCGGCCACGGCAAAGGCCTGTATCTCTGGGGCAAAGACGGCCGGCCGGTGCGAAACGGCATTATTTCCACGGACAACAGGGCCTGGAGCTATCCGGTGAAATGGAAAAAGGACGGGACGGAAGATCGGGTTTTCGAACTTTCCTGCCAGCATATTCTGAGCAGCCAGCCTGTATCCCTGCTGGCCTGGCTGAAGGATAAGGAGCCGGAGGCCCTTGAGAAAACCCAATGGATTTTTGCCTGCAAGGATTATGTGCGTTTCCGGCTCACCGGGGAAGCCTTCGCAGAGCGCACGGACTACTCCGGATGCAACCTGGTGAACCTTCATACGGGAGAGTACGATCCGGAGCTTTTAAAACTTTTCGGGCTTTCGGAGTGTATGGACAAACTGCCGCCTCTTCGGTATTCTACGGATATCTGCGGCCATGTGACAGCGGAAGCGGCGGAAAAGACGGGCCTTAAGGCCGGAACCCCCGTGGCGGGGGGAGCCTTCGACATCGACGCCTGTGCCGTGGCCGTTGGCGTTACGGACGAGGAACATCTCTGCATGATCGCCGGGACCTGGAGCATCAATGAATATATCGGAAAGGCCCCTGTAACGGACGGCAGTGTACTGATGAATTCCTTCTTCTGCCTGCCGGGCTATTACCTGATTGAAGAGTGCAGCCCCACCTCGGCAGGGAATAACGAATGGTTCATGAAGAATCTTCTGCCGGAGCTGCGGGAGGAGTGCAAAAAGAACGGCACCAACATTTATGAGCAGATGAACCAATGGGTGGAGGAGATCTCCCCGGAGGAGTTCTGCCCCGTCTATCTGCCCTTCCTTATGGCCAGCAACGTGCATCCCAATGCCTGCGGAAGCTTCGTGGGTATCAGCAATTACCATACCCGGAAGCATCTGCTGCGGAGTGTCTACGAGGGTGTGACATTTTGTCACAGATATCATCTGGAGAAGCTTCTGAGTACCAGGAAAGAGCCGCCTAAGTCCATCCGCCTGGCGGGAGGGGCCGCTCGTTCTTCTATGTGGACCCAGATGTTTGCGGATGTGATGAAGCTTCCCGTGGAGAGCGTCCAGGTCAATGAGACGGGGGCTTTTGGCTGCGCCCTTATCGGTGCGGCGGCCTGCGGGGATTACAAGGACGTAGGGGAGGCTGCGGAAAAGATGTGCCGGATCTCGGAGCCGGTACTTCCGGATCCGGCCCGGTCCGCTATTTACGATGAGAAATACCGGCTGTACTGCAAGACCATTGAGGCCCTGGACGGGCTTTGGGATTCGGTGCAGGAGTATAGGGACAGGCATTGAAATTGGTTTATGGTAATAAAGAAGGACACCTGGTTTTCCGGGGGTCCTTCTTTTTTGCAGGCAACAAACCCCAATATCCCGCATAAACTAACCATAAACAAAAGTATACGAGGGACACTTATGCGTGATTTTCCCATAAAAGCCATGCAGACGGAGACCAGCAGCAAGGGGCGCCTGCAGGTCAGTGTTACATCGGCCCTGGGGGCGGAACCTATACCCGGGGCAAAAATAGCCATTTACTATACGGGGGAACCGGATCGGGAGCTGGAGGAGGTTATGACCAATGAATCCGGCCAGACGCCGGAGCTGGAGCTTGATGCTCCGCCTTTGGAGTACAGCTTGGAACCAAGCGAGCCCCAGCCCTATTCGGAGTACACCGTGGAAGTGACGGCGCCTGGCTATGAGCCCGTGGAAGTGGTGGGGGCGGAGATTCTTCCCGATGTGACGGCTCTCCAGAATATTAGAATGATTCCCATTCAGGAAGGGGAAAAGTACGAGCGCTTTGTCATTCCGGCCCACACCCTGTTCGGGGATTATCCGCCGAAGATTGCGGAGGCGGAAATTAAGCCGGTGAATGAGACGGGGGAGATTGTCCTAAGCCGGGTGGTGGTTCCGGAGTATGTGATTGTCCACGACGGAGTGCCTACGGACAGCTCGGCGGCAAACTACTGGGTGCGGTACAAGGATTACATCAAAAACGTGGCTTCCAGCGAAATCTATGCCACCTGGAGCGATGCTGCTATCCGGGCCAATATTCTGGCGATTATGTCCTTTACCCTGAACCGGGTGTATACGGAGTGGTACCGGAACAAAGGCTATGATTTTACCATCACCTCATCCACAGCTTTCGATCACAAGTGGATCAACGGCAGGAATATTTTTGAAAATATCTCCCGTATCGTAGATGAAATGTTTGGCAATTACTTATCCAGGCCCAATGTGAAGCAGCCCATCCTGACCCAGTACTGTGACGGCCAGCGGGTGACCTGCCCCAACTGGATGAGCCAGTGGGGGAGCCAGTACCTGGGAGAGCAGGGGTATTCGGCTATTGATATTCTGCGGAATTACTATGGGGATACCATCTATATCAACACGGCGGAGGAGATTTCCGGGGTGCCCTATTCCTGGCCCGGGTATGATTTGTCTGTGGGAGCGTCGGGGCAGAAGGTGCTGCAGATGCAGGAAGAGCTGAACCGGATTGCCAGGGCCTATCCGGCCCTTCCCGTTCTGGCGGAGGACGGCATTTTCGGACCTGCCACAGAAGGGGCCGTGCGGGAGTTTCAGTCCATCTTCGGGCTGCCGGCTACCGGGGTGGTGGATTATCCCACCTGGTATAAGATTTCTGAGATCTATGTGGGAGTATCCCGGATTGCGGAAGGAAATTCCGGGAGATAGGAAAATGGAAGTATTCTTTATGTAAAGGTAAAGGGTGTCGCTTGTTACTTTAATTCAATGTTTTGCGGCACTCTTTTCTTTTTTAATAGAAAGACATAACTCTCATTTTGATGTAACACGACGAAGTTTGAAAAAAGATATTGACTGCTTTAAATAAGTAAATTATAATTAAGTAAATCGTAAACAAGTAAACCATAAAGAATGAATATGTCTGAGGAGGTACGCTGGTGTTTATAGGGAGGGAAAAGGAACTTAAGGCGTTAAAGAAACTCTACAATTCCGGTAAATTTGAATTTGCCGTTATTTATGGGCGACGTCGTGTAGGCAAGACCGCACTTATCACTGAATTTGTAAAAGACAAAGATTTCATTTTCTTTACAGGCGTTGAAACGAACGAAAAACAAAATCTTGATAATTTTTCGAGATGTATTATGGAATATCATACAGGTATTGCGGCTGATTCCTCCTTTTCATCATTTCAATCGGCGTTGGAGTATGTTTTTGAACTTGCTAAAGTTAAAAGAATTGTGCTTGTTATTGACGAATATCCCTATGTTGCCCGTGCTTCCGGGAGCCTTGCTTCTACACTTCAGCTTCTGATTGATAAGAACAAAGACAATTCAAAGTTATTTTTGATACTCTGCGGTTCTTCCATGTCTTATATGGAAGATCATGTTTTAGCGTACAAAGCTCCCCTTTATGGAAGAAGAACGGCTCAATTCAAAATGAAACCCTTTGATTTTTTTGAGGCCTGCTGTTGTTTTAAAAGTTTATCGAATGAAGACAAGGCTTTGGCTTATGGTATTGTAGGGGGGACTCCTCAATACCTGATGCAGTTAAATGACAGGCTTTCCATCGAGGATAACATTAAAAACATATATCTCAATCCGGCATCTTCTATCTTCGAAGAGCCAAATAATCTACTTAAACAGGAAGTGCGTGAGCCGGCGATGTATAATGCAGTGATTACAGCTATTGCTGCGGGTTCTTCTAGGATGAGTGAAATATCCAATAAGATTGACGAAGATACAAGTGTGTGTGCTGTCTATATCAAGAATTTGATTGCGCTAGGTATTGTGAAAAAAGAAACGCCTTACGGCGAAAAAGCAGGCCGAAGGACAATCTATTCCATCGAGGACAACATGTTTCGCTTTTGGTATCGCTTTGTGCCGGAAAATACCTCTATTATTTCCCGCGGTGCGGCTGAACTTGCATACAATCGCATTGCTCCTCAGTTGTCTTCTTATATGGGTAATGTGTTTGAGGAAATATGTAATCAGTATCTATGGAGATTGCTTCTTAATGGGAAATGTGCGGTGAATTTCAGCAATATCGGCCGTTGGTGGGGAACAAATCCCAAAACCAGATCCCAAGAGGAAATTGACATTATGGGAACGGATGCTAATTCTTCTTTGTTTGGTGAGTGCAAGTGGACAAATGAAAAGGTTGATATCGGTGTCCTTAAAAAACTGGCTGAACGAAGTGATTTGTTTCACTATAAAAACAAGCATTTCTATCTGTTTGCAAAAACAGGATTTACTAAGGGGTGCATCGATGAAGCAGCTGAGATGGGGAATGTAACCCTTGTAAGTTACGAGGAAATGATGGATCAAATTTAAATAAAATATACCCTAAAATTAAGTGACGGCGGAGGCATTGTTTAGGAATGTCTCTGCCTCTGGTTTCAAAAGCTACTCTGCCTCTTCCGGAAAGCAGAAGCGCATCAAGAGAAATACGCCTGCCAGGGACAGTACGGGAACCGCCATGGCCAGGGGAAAGGATTCCTCCGCAATCCGTCCCGTGATCCAGCTGATAAAAGCGCCTCCCACAGAGGTGCCGATTCCGATAAGGCTGGAAATGCGGGCGGAATTTTTGGGAAACCAGGTGATGGCAATGGCAAAGGTAAGGGGAAATACGGCTCCGGTGCAGAGTCCCAAAAGAGCGCAGGCCAGAAGCCAGATTAGGGGCCTGTTGCAGGCAAGTCCCAGAACCTGTGCCAGCACGCCCATAAAGGAACCGTATAAAATAAAGCGCCTGGGGGTAACTTTGCCGGCTAAATAGGCGCTTAAGAGACGGCTTCCCAGCATCCCGATCCAGTAGACGGTCATACAGACGGAGGTGAAGGATTCGGGGTAACGGACAGGGTCTGTTGTCTGCAGGAAGAGCTGGAACCAGTTGGCAAAAATATTCTGGTGCCCGCCCATGTATAGCATACTGAGGAGACAGAGGGGAAGTACCATGGGGGCTTTCAGGATTTGGCGGAAAGTGAAGCCTTCTCCTCCGGAATCGGGAGCTTCTTCCTTGACCTGGCAGGTAGGACGCCAGGTGCCGGCCAGAACCAGGAAATAGGTGAGGGCAAAGGCGCAGACCAGGCCGCCCAGAAAAGCATAAGTGAGATTCCATTCATAGCCCAGGGAGGCGGCAGCGCCGGGCAGCAGGGGACCGAAGAGGGCCCCCAGGCTGTAGAAAACGTGCATCATGCTGATATACCGGGTGCGCTGTTCCCCGTAGAGATCGGAGATAAAGGCGGTGATCAGGTTGTTCAGGATGCCGGTAGTCATATTCAGGGTGCTGAAAAGAAGCATCAGCACGAGGTAGGGAGGGAGCGTCTCAATCCCGAAAAGAAGAAGGCCCATGAGCAGGGCGTCTATGCCGATGACAATGCCTTTGGGAAAGCGGTCCCCCCATCCGATCAGGAGAAAGGTACTGACAAAGGTAGCCAGATAATTCTGGACAATGGTAAAAATACTTACCTGTGTCATAGTAAGATTATAGAGTTCCGTAATCTTGGGCAGCACGGTGCTGAACATGGTGATAATGAGAGCAAAGAATATCATAAAAGAGCTCATGTAGAGGGTGATAATCCCCCGGTTATCCTTAGACTGCATAAAACCTCCTGTGTCATGGAAGCCCCCTAAGGGGGCCTTTTATAATGACTCGCCGCCGTCAAGCCAGGCGATGGTTTCGGGATCCAGAATCAGATCAGCCCCCGACATACTGTCATTAAGCTGTTCCATGGTGCGGCAGCCGATGATGGGACCGCAGGCTACCTTGTTGCAGGCCAGGTAGGCGGTGACCAGGGCTGCGGGAGAGACCTGGTGCCTGTCGCAGTAGGACTTGATCTTCTCATATTTCCTGCGGTTGGCAGGACAGTCGAAGAGCCTGCGGCTGGGCGCCAGGGTCTCCCAGGTTTCCGCACCGCTGTAGAGCTTGCTCCAAAGGCCGCTGTCCTGGGAAGTGAAAGAGATAATGGGGATTTCCGTATCCAGGTACTGCCGGTACAGAGCAGGGTTCATAATGCTTACGCTGTCGTCCCTGCGCATTTCATGGGTCAGATAGGCATAGCCCCATTGAATTTCGTTGATGACAAGCCGGGGCTTTCCTCTGGAGGCGGCGTAGGCGTTTGCTTCCAAAATCCGCTCCACAGACCAGTTGGACACGCCGATGGCCCGGACATTGCCGGAATCCGTGATCTCATGGAGAACATCCATGATATAAGAGACGGGCAGGGAGGGATCGTCCCGGTGCAGCAGGTAGAGATCGATAGGACCAATGCGGAGATTGTCATAGCTGGTATAGAAATCACCCAGGATGGCTTCCCGGGTAATGCGCAGCCTTTTAAAAGAGAAATCCTGGTTCAGGGCGGGAAAACCTCCCTTGGTAATGACATAGACCTGATCCCGGCAGTTCCGGGAACGGATATAGTCTCCGATGTAGGCTTCACAGAGACCGAAAGAGAGCTGATCCACAATGCCGCCGTAAGCCCGGGCCGTATCAAAGGTATTTCCCCCCAGCTCCAGATAGCGGTCGAATAAAGGGAAGATGTGTTCCTCGTCGTGGGGCTTGTCCATAGAGCCGCTTCCCAAAATAAATTTGGAAAGCTTCATGGTCTGTCCGTCCAGGGTTTCCAGTGCAAGATACTTCATATTCATTCCTCCTGTTTTTTTTGTGATTGTTGATTTAATCGATTTTATAAAAGGGTAAAAGAAAAATGCCTTTACGCATTTTATCTTTATTGTAGCGGTCTGAAATGGAAATTGCAATGGTGATAATGCTAGAAAAAAGAAGCGTGTTTTTGGAGAAAATAAATAAAATCCAGTTTAAAGAGTGAATTGTTTAGATAAAATAGACAAAAACGGAAAGAAAAATATGTGACATTTGCAGTATTGCAATTCCCCTTACCTTGCCGTATGATTAATTTAATCGATTAAAACAAAAAGACATTTGGAGGTGAGGGGGATGAAGCGGGCGCTGCTGCTTGCAGATCCGGGGAGCTCCCGGGAGCCCGGATATGGGGAAGAGATTTTCCGGGATATTTATAAAGGATGGATGGAAATAGAAACATTATGCGGCGGCAGGGAAATTTCCCTGGAACAGTTTTGTACCTGCCATACAGTGATTCTACACACTGGCCACTTGGATGCCTGGAGCCGGGAGAGCGTGGGAAATCTCATTGCCTATGTGGCGGACGGGGGCAGCCTTATGGCCTTGGGAGAAGGGCTGCACACAAGGAGATACCCGGAAATCCTGGGACTTTTGGGAGGAGGCCTTAAGGGCAAAAGCACCCCTTGCCTTCTGGATTTCAAAAAGACAGAGGGAAAGGAAAGCCCGGAGCGTGTGGAGAGTTTTTCTTTGACGGAGGAAGCCAGGTTCTATGAGCTGGATCCTCTTGGTGAGTCTCAAGTGCTTTATGAAATGGAATACGCCTGCAGGTCTTACCCGGCAGTGTGGCGGCGGAATTATGCCTGGGGCAGGGTGTTCTGCCTGGGCTTTGGAACTATGGCGGAATCCTTTCCGCCGCCGGTACGAAAGATTTTATGGGAGGCAGGACTTTGGCTTCTTTACAGGACATAGGCCGTGAAGGGGAGGAAGAATATGAAACAAATCATTCTATTTGGAGATCCCACCTATCCGCTGTACCATCCCTATAAAGAGGTGTCGGATTTGCTGGAGAGTATTTTTGAGGATTTTCAAGTCACAGGCGGGAGAGAACATTTTGAAACCTTTGAAGCCTGGGACTATGAACCTTATGATCTGGCGGTTTTCTATACGGATCACTGGATTGACAAGTCCGGGACATCCCCCCAGCAGGTCCAGGCGTTGCTGCACTATGTGGCAAGGGGAGGGAGTCTTTTGGTCCTTCACAATCTGGATTTGACGGTGGATCCGGAGGTGGCGCAGATGCTGGGAGCTAGGCTACGTCATCCCCTCGAGAATCCGGGACCTCTTCGGAAGCTGCGGTTTCTTCCTGACGAGACACATCCTGTGTCCAGAGGGGTGGAGGCCTTTACCCTGGAAGAGGAGCGCTTTGGAGTGGAATACGGATTTTTTACAGAGCGGCAGGAGTTTTTGCAGGCGGTGGACGAGGAGGGAATTTCCACACCGGCAGGGTGGACTTCCTGTTTTGGAAGAGGGCGGGCGGCCTACCTCTCCCCGGGACATACAAGAGAGGCTTTCGCAGATCCCTCCTGCCGGAGGCTGATCCGGCAGGCAGCCCGGTGGCTTACGAACTTTAAGGAGGAGGACACATGAGAAAGGCATATATGCTCTACGATAAAGAGACACCGGCTTTCGCAGGTCCTTTCCTTCGGGAACTTCTGAAAAATGATTTTTCCGTGAAGGAGACCCATACAGGAACCTTTCCGGTTTTCCAAAGGGAAGATTTTCTGGTTTTTGTACCGGGGAGCTGGCGGCAGGAACCCAATGAGGAGCTGTTGTGCCGCATTCTGGCACATGTAACCGGCGGAGGACGGATGCTGGCCCTGGGGGAGGGGCTTTGGAAGGTGGACAGCCCTGAACTGCATCTTTTGTACGGAGCCAGGCTTTGCCGGAGGCTTCCTTACAGCCAGATTTCCCTGCGGGTTTCCGGGGATTTTCTGGTAGAAGGTTTTGAGATCCGGGAACTCTGGGACGTACCGCTGATATTTGAACAGAGTGCTTTTGGCGGGATGGAAGTTTCGGTATCCATGAATTATGGCGGGAACAGGTACCCGCTGATCTGGCACCGGGATTGGTTCCTGGGACATATTTACTGCGCTGCTTTTGGGTCCTCCCTTCGCATCTGGGAGGTATGGAAACCTGTTTTGGAGAAAATTATCCGTCATGCGGCGGAAGGAGAATAGACATGGAGAAAGCCTTGGTAATTACCAGTTTCCGGAGAAATTTCCACAATTACCGGGATGGTGTGGGTGAGGAACTGCGTGGTATTTTAAGAGGTAAGATTGAGATTGGAGCGGAGCGGGAAGATATGGCCGGGATTACCCTGGAAGAGCTTCAAAGGTATGCCTGCGTCATCTGTTACTGCCCGGATTCCTGGGAATTGACAGGAAAGGATCCTTTTGCGGCAGCCTTAGCTTCTTATCTATTTGCGGGGGGACGGTTTTTGCTTCTGCATATTATGAGCTTCGGGGGTTTTGCCGAGGGGGCCCAGCTTTTCGGAGGGGCCTTCCGCATGCACCCGCCCTATCAGAAATACCGTTTTGTTCCTGCAGGTACGGGGGATAAGGTGCT
Organism: uncultured Lachnospiraceae bacterium; assembly: GCA_910586955.1. Taxonomy (GTDB): domain Bacteria; phylum Bacillota; class Clostridia; order Lachnospirales; family Lachnospiraceae; genus Laedolimicola. The sequence goes on from CAJUMM010000002.1 coordinate 41,431, forward strand.
GGAGGGAGTGAAGGAATTTTCCCTGTATGAGGAGGCCCATCTTCTGCACACAGACCGGCTGCTGCCCAAAGAGATGCTTCTCTTTGCTGTCTGTGAAAGGCCTATGCCTCATTCCCGGGGAGTGCTTCCCCATGGGGATATCTATGCCCAGAACAGCGGGATCCGGGTTCCGCTGGCCTGGAAATACCGGCTGTGCCGGGGGAAAGTGGTGTATTCCTGCCCGGGGCACAATGCAGAGTCTTTCCGGGAGCCCTCCTACCGGCGGTTCCTTCAAAACGCTGTGGACTGGCTTCTGGAGCAGGAAAATTAACGGAAAGGATTTCTAACAATGAAGCGGTTTTCCTGTCCGGAGGGTGAACCATTCATTGTGGAAATAGAGACACAAGAAGAAATCATTGAAAGAAGAACGGGAGGTTTACAAGATGAAGAAAAGAATTGCTCTGCTGCTTGCTGTTGCCATGCTTGCAGGAATTACGGCCTGTGGAACCAAAGAGAGGGGAGAAGCTCCAAAAGCTCCGGCCCAGGAGCAGGGGGAGCAGGAGGAGGCCCCGGAAGATTCCGGGAAACCCATCAGCCTGGCCTTTAATGACCGGAACCGGACGGAACCCTTCCATATTTCCCTCTACGAAGGACTGAAAGCGGCTGTGGAGGCAAAGGGATGGGGCTATCAGGAAGCTATCAACGATGGGGACACCATGAAGCACCTCCAGGGGAATGAGAGTTTTATTACAAAAGAGGTGGATATTATTGTGGATTTTACCTGTCTTCCCGAGACCGGGGAGGTCTGTGCCGAAGCGGCGGCGGAAGCCGGAATCCCCTTTATTACCGTAGATGTGGATTACGGAGAGAATGCCTACTTTTTCGGTGTGGATGGCTATGATGCCGGTACAAAGCTGGGACAGGGAGCAGTTCCGATTTTGAAGGAACGGTTTGGACAGGTGGATTGGATCGTGTTGCTGTCTGTGGCATCCCTGCATCCAAGCCTTCAGAGACGTTTGGACGGAGTGATTGATGCTGTCGAGGCTGAATTTGGGGAGATAGATGATGCTCATTTAGTGGTTATGGATTGTACGGATGATGTGAAGACGGCTACCTATACCCGGGATTTTCTGAATGCTCATCCGGATGACAGCAATATCTTGTTTATAGGAACCAATGACGATCGGGGATATGCCTGTAACGGACAGATCAATGCGCTGGGACGTGTGGATGACTGTGCCCTTGTGTCCTTTAACGGGGATCCGGCTGCCAGGGAAGATTTAAAAGCTCAGGCAGATGAGGAAACGGCCAGTGCGTGGATTGCATCCATTGCATTTAATCCTCATAAATACGGAGATCAGATTGTTGCCTATGCGGAGGAGATTCTGGCGGGAAAAGCAGAAAAAACGAAAAACTGCGAAACTACGGTTTTGACCAGGGATAACATTCATGATTATCTGAAAGAAATCGGTGAGGAGTAGAAGAATTACATGAATATTCTAGAAATGCGGAAAATTTATAAAGCATTTCCCGGTGTGGTGGCCCTGGATCATGTGGATCTGGAATTGAAGAAAGGGGAAGTGATGGCGCTCCTTGGGGAGAACGGGGCGGGCAAGTCAACCCTGATTAAGATTCTTTCCGGGGCCTATCAGGCGGACGAGGGGACGATCCTGCTGGAGGGAAAGGAGTTTGCCGGCTACACCACCCAGGAAGCCATTGATATGGGAATCTCTGTAGTCTATCAAGAGTTAAATAATGTCAATAATATCAGCGTTGCGGAGAATCTGTTTCTAAATAATCTGCCTGTAAAGGGCCCATGGAAGAAGGTGGATTATAAAAGACTGTATCAAGAGGCAGGGGAGCTTCTGGAAAAAGTGGGTTTGGAGGATGTAGATCCGGGAGCGGATCTCAAAAAACTTTCCGTAGCCCAAAAGCAGCTAATTGAGATTGCCAAGGCCTTTTCCAAGAAAGTGAAAATCCTGGTGATGGATGAGCCTACTTCCGCCCTGAATGATGCGGAGACAGAGAAACTCTTCCAGCTGATTCTGAAAATGCGGGACCAGGGAGTATCCATTATTTACATTTCCCACCGTATGAATGAGGTCTTCCGGATCGCAGACACGGCTATGGTTATGCGGGACGGGCAGTATATAGCCAAAGTCCGGGTGGCAGATACAAATACGGATCAACTGGTGGCCTATATGGTAGGGCGGGAGATTACGGATATGTATCCCGCCCGCAGTGTGGAAATCGGGGAAGAAGTATTTGCCGTGGAAAACTTGTCCACAGACTGGCTGAAAAATATCAGTTTTTCCATCCGTGCCGGGGAAGTAGTGGGTTTGTTCGGACTGATGGGAGCCGGGAGAACGGAGATTGCCTCCTGCATTGTGGGGAGCAAGACGGTGCAGTCCTCCAGAATGCGGATGGCCGGAAAGCCTTACGTACCTTCTTCACCGGGGAATGCCCTGAAGAACAAGATTGCCTATGTGCCGGCGGAGCGCAAGGAGGACGGGCTGATCCTGGTATCCTCCGTAAAGGATAATATTACTATTTCCAATCTGGACGCTTTTATCAGCCACGGGAAAATGAATCTTAAGAAAGAGGAAGAGATTGCCAAGGAATGGATCCGGAAACTGCGGATTAAGACGCCCAAATCCTCTACCGTTGTGGAGTCCTTAAGCGGAGGCAACCAGCAGAAGGTGGTGGTGGCCAAGGCCCTGAATACGGAGCCGGAACTGGTGATTTTAAATGAGCCCACCCGGGGAATCGACGTGGGGGCAAAGGTGGAGATTTACACCCTGATCAATGAGCTGTGCGCCCAGGGAAAGGCCATTCTGATGATTTCCTCGGAATTGCCTGAAATTTTGTCTATGTCGGATCGGATATATGTGGTCTGCGAGGGACGGATTACCGGGGAGGTGGCACGTGGGGAGTTCACCCAGGAACATCTGGTAAAATATGCGATAGGAGAGACGGATTAGTATGGAAAAACGCTTGGAGAGGAAAAACAGTCCCTTGGGGGCGGTACAAACATTTTTAAGAGGAGATGTCAGCACGCTGTTTGCATTGTTCGGTATGATTGCCCTGTTCGGCATTCTGAGCCCGTATTTTCTCACGGTGAAGAATATTATGTCCATCGGCTCCTATGCTTCTATCCAGGGTATCATGGCGGCGGGCCTGACCTGCTGTATGCTGCTGGGGGGTATGGATGTATCCCAGTTTTCCCTGGCCGGGCTCTGCGGGATGTTTATGGGCCTGATGTATGAGGCAGGGATGAACGAGTGGCTGATTATTCCGCTGACTTTAATAATTGGCATTTTGGCAGGCTGTATCAATGCAACGATTGTGGAAAAACTGAAAATCAGTGTTATGATTGCCACAATGGGCATGCAGTTTGTAATCCGGGGATTTTGCTACATTATTACCGGCGGGGCATATGTGTACATAAAAAGCGATATGTTTAACTTTATAGGAAGCGGGAAATTATTTGGTGTCTTTCCCTTCTGCCTGCTGGTGATGATTATTGTATATATTGTTATTTGGTATGCTCTGAAATATACAAAATTCGGCCGTAATCTCTATGCCTGCGGTGGAAATCTGCGGGCGGCTTCACTTGCGGGAATTAATACAACGGCTATGCGTTATAAAGCCCATATGATATCCTCTTTTTGCGCGGCAATCGGCGGCATTATTATGACCAGCCAGCAGACGGCGGCCATGTGTAATGCAGGGGAAGGAAACGATATGGACTGTATTGCGGCTGTCATCTTGGGCGGCTTAGGGCTTGCCGGCGGAAAGGGGAAGGTGACCGGCACCCTGATCGGCGTTCTGATAATCTGTGTGCTCTTTAACGGCATGACCATGCTGAATGTGCAGGTGTACTGGCAGAAAGTGCTGAAAGGCGTGGTGCTTCTTCTGGCGGTGTTTATCGACTCCTTGAGAAGCGGGCTTTTGAAAAAAGCATAAGAAGAACCTTAAGGAGGGGCTGCTGTGAAATATTCTTGAACAGCGGCCCTTTTTTGTGTAGAATAAATAGAAAAGAAGTCGGGAGAGGGAAAAGGTATGGGGAGACTTTCCGGCAGCTCCGCGGGGGAGCGGCGCAGAAGTACAATTTATGATGTGGCGAAGGAGGCAGGGGTTTCGGCGGCCACTGTTTCCCATGTGCTGAACGGAACGGCCGCTATTTCGGATGCCACCAGGGAGCGGGTGATGGCGGCGGTGGAATCCCAGGATTACCGCCCTAACAATACGGCCAGGACTCTCCGGAAGCGAAGGAGCGGGATCATCGGCCTAGTGACCCAGGATATGACCAGCCAGTTTTATTCCATTATGTATGAACGGCTTCTGGTGCGGGCCCAGGAAGAGGGATATATTATGTTCCTGACCTGCGGGCAGCAGGATCCGAGGCTCACCAGAAGCAACATTGAGATGCTGATCGAACATCAGGTGGACGGGATGATCCTGGTGGGAAACAGTTATTCGGAGGAATCCCTGCAAGCTGCGGAAAAGTACGGAGTTCCGGTAGTCCTCTGCGATCAGTACTCCCCCAGCTTCCACAGCGTGGAGTTTGATAATTTCAATACCATGCGCAGGCTGGTGCATTGCTTTTTCGGGGAAGGCAAGAGGCGGCTGGCGTATATCGGCGTTGCGGATGCGGACGGGCATGAGAACCTGTACCAGCGCTACCAGGGATTTTGGCAGGGGATGCTGGATGAGGGGCTTAATCCGGAACAGTACCACATCGCCCTCTCCAGGGAAGAGTCGAAATATTTCAAGTATAACCGGGAATTCCGGGTTTTTTCGGATTTTCTCCAGAAATTGCCCAGGGAAGAGTGGCCGGAGGTGGTGTTCGCCTCCCACGACGCCATTGCGCAGATCTTCATTGCCTCCGTGATACGTTCCGGAGGACAGGTTCCCCAGGATATGTGGGTCCTTGGCTTTGATGATACCAGCCATGCCTTCTTCTCTGCTCCAAGTATTTCTACGGTACACCAGGATCCGCTGGAGCTGGCAGATGAATCTTTAAATATGCTGAGTGCCTTGATGCAGAAGAAAGACTGCCAGCAGCACAAAGTGCTCCGGCAGAAAGTCGTGATCCGGGAGTCTGCCCCTATTGCAGAGTATCTTCTTAAGAGGGAAAAGCTGGAGGTTCTGGTTGACGAGAGAAGCGTTTCCGGGGAGGGCTGAGGGATTTCCGGAAAAGCCGGGGGAAAGACAGGAAGAGAGGGATGGCAGATGCGTTTTCGCCCATGTATCGATATCCATAACGGAAAGGTAAAGCAGATTGTAGGGGGGAGCCTTCGGGACTGTCAGGACTCTGCCCGGGAAAATTTCGTGTCGGAGCAGATGGCAGACTGGTATGCCAGGCTTTATAAAAAGGACGGTCTTAGGGGCGGCCATGTGATTTTGCTCAATAAAGCCGGTTCTCCCTATTACGAGGCAACAAAAGAGCAGGCATTTCGCGCTTTACGTGCCTGGCCCGGAGGACTGCAGGCAGGTGGCGGCATTACGCCGAAGAATGCCTGGGAATTTCTGGATGCGGGAGCCTCCCACGTGATTGTCACCTCCTACGTATTCCGGGAGGGGCAGATACACTATGAAAGCCTGAATCAGATGCGGGCTGGGGTGGGAAAGGAGCGGCTGGTGCTGGATTTGAGCTGCCGGAAGAGGGACGGGATCTACTACATTGTCACGGACCGGTGGCAGAATTTTACCCAGGTGGCGGTGACGGAAGAGCTTCTTTGGGAGCTTTCGGGATACTGCAGCGAGTTCCTGGTTCATGCCGTGGACGTGGAGGGCCATGCCTCCGGCATTGAGGAGGAACTGGTCCGGCTTCTGGGAGCATGGCAGGGAATTCCGGTGACTTATGCGGGAGGCGTGGGCAGTATGGAGGATCTGGAGAAGCTTGGCCGGCTTGGACAAGGGCGGCTGGATGTGACTGTTGGGAGCGCTTTGGATTTGTTTGGGGGAGGGATTCCCTATGAGAGTCTTAAGAAAATTGTCTGACATTTTCTTCGGTGAAGTAGTTGTCTCCCCTGGCAGATTGTGGTATACTCGAAACAAGACAAAGGGTAGGAAAGCTTCCTGCCCCGGGTCTAGAAAACCGTAAAGGAGTTGGGTGTATGCGTTATATTATCAGCGGGAAGAATATCGAAGTGACAGAGGGGCTGCGTGCAGCGATTACGGACAAGCTTGGGAAGTTAGAGCGCTATTTTACTCCGGACACAGAAGTGCAGGTAACCTTAAGCGTAGAGAAAGAGAGACAAAAGATTGAAGTGACCATTCCTGTGAAGGGAACGGTGATCCGTTCCGAGCAGGTGAGCAATGATATGTATGTATCCATCGATCTGGTGGAAGAGGTAATCGAGCGGCAGCTTAGGAAGTACAAGAACAAGCTGGTACAGCGGGAGCAGGGGGGCGGCAGTTTCCGCCAGGAATTCATTGACCGGGAGGCGGAGGACGAGGAGGTACGCATTATCCGTACCAAGCAGTTTGACCGCAAGCCTATGTATGCGGAGGACGCCTGCATCCAGATGGAGATGCTGGGCCACAATTTCTATGTCTTTGTCAATGCGGAGACAGATGAAGTCAATGTGGTGTACAAGAGAAAAGGCAATACCTATGGGCTGATGGAGCCGGAGGATTGAGGCACAGGTTTATAGAGGCCGGGTGTAAAAAAGAAAGATAGTACGAAGGAGTTGTTGGCTGACGACAGCTCCTTTTTTCTGTTTCTGGCTGCGTATACAGTCATTGAAAACATACGGAAAACTTGTTATACTGTAACAAACAGCCTTGGCTTTTCCGGCGCTTCCCGGAAATGGGGAGGCCGTGTGGAGAAGGTTTTAGAAAGAGGGTGTATTTATGGCAAGAGTGGTAGGAATGGGAATCCAGGACTTTGAAAAAATAATCGTGAATGACTGTTTTTATATAGATAAGACGGGATTTATCAAAGAGTGGTGGGAGAACCGGGATGACGTGACCCTTATAGCCCGTCCCCGCCGATTTGGGAAGACTTTGACCATGAGCATGGTGGAGCAGTTCTTTTCCCTGAAGTATGCAGGCCGGGGAGATTTGTTTGAAGGTCTGTCTATCTGGAGGGAGGAGAAATTCCGGGAGCTGCAGGGGACGTATCCGGTGATTTCCCTTAGTTTTGCGGATATTAAGGAGAGTGGGTTTTCCCAAGTGAGGGAGAAAATCTGCCGGATCCTGAAAAATCTTTGTGATGAATATGAGTTCCTGCTCCGGGAAGATTTTTTGAGAGAGGGAGAGGCGGATTTCTTTCACAGCGTGTCCCCGGAGATGACGGATGCAACGGCGTCTTATGTGCTGAAAGCCCTGTCTGCCTGCCTGATGCGCTATTATGGAAAGAAAGTGATCATTCTTCTGGATGAGTACGATACGCCCTTGCAGGAAGCCTATGTGGGAGGATACTGGAAAGAGCTGGTGGCCTTTACCAGAAGCATGTTTAACGCCGCCTTTAAGAGTAACCCCTATCTGGAGCGGGCCATCATGACGGGTATAGCACACCCCGCTTTATCGGGTGTTACACGGGTAAGCAAGGAATCCATTTTTTCGGATTTGAATAACTTGGAGGTGGTAACTACTACTTCGGAAAAGTACGAGGATTCCTTTGGATTTACCCAGGAGGAGGTGTGGGATGCCCTGGAAGAGTATGGGCTGTTGGAGAGGAAAGAGGAAGTAAAGAACTGGTATGATGGATTTACTTTTGGGAAAAGAGCGGATATTTATAATCCATGGTCGATTCTGAACTATCTTGATAAGGGAAAACTCTCTGCCTACTGGGCCAACACCAGCAGCAACAGCCTGGTAGGGAAACTGATCCGGGAGGGAAGCAGGGAGACCAAACTGATCATGGAGGATCTTCTGGAAGGAAAGGTCCTTCATACGGAAATTGATGAACAGATTGTCTTTAACCAGCTGGATGACCGGGAAAATGCCATTTGGAGCCTGCTTTTGGCCAGCGGATATCTGCGGGTGGAGAAGTTTACCTTTGATGAGGAGTGGGGACGGGAGCTTTATGACTTGGTTTTAACCAATAAAGAAGTGCGCATTATGTTCGAGGGGATGATTCGGGATTGGTTCTCCAGGCGGACGCCTGCATACAATGAGTTTGTCAAAGCGCTGCTGGGGGATGACAGAAAGGCAATGAACATTTATATGAATAAAGTTGCACTGGCCACATTCAGCAGCTTCGATACGGGAAAACGGCCGTCGGAGGAAAGGGAGCCGGAGCGTTTTTATCATGGCTTTGTACTGGGGCTTTTGGTAGAACTGCGGGGCAGGTATACCCTAGCTTCCAACCGTGAGAGCGGCTATGGGCGTTATGATGTGATGCTGGAACCAAAGGAAAATAAGGATGCGGCGATTATATTGGAATTTAAGGTATATGATCCGGAAGGGGAAAAGACTCTTGCAGATACGGTGGCCTCTGCTCTTAAACAGATCGAAGAGAAACAGTATGCCGCTGCCCTGGAAGCGAAAGGAATCGGGCCAGAGCGGATCCGGAAATACGGGTTTGCCTTTGAGGGGAAGAAGGTCTTGATTGGGTAGTTTTACGGAGCAGTCCCGGATGGTCCCGGACCTTCCGCCGCTTTTTCTTGAATAATTATGCGGATAGTGCTACAATACAAAAACAGGGTATTTTCCCGCAATACACGAAAACAGGAGTTAATCAGATGAGTATACTTACTAAAATGTTCGGTACGCACAGTGAGCGTGAGCTGAAGCTCATTTATCCCATGGTAGATAAGATCGAGGCCCTGCGCCCGGCTATGATGGAATTGTCGGATGAAGAGCTGCGGGGAAAGACGAAAGAATTTAAGGAGCGCCTGGGGGCCGGGGAGACCCTGGACGATCTTTTAATAGAAGCTTTTGCCGCAGTCCGGGAGGCTGCCAGGCGTGTCCTGGGGATGGAGCACTACCGGGTGCAGCTTATCGGAGGCATCATACTCCATCAGGGAAGAATTGCGGAAATGAAGACCGGTGAAGGAAAGACCCTGGTATCTACCCTTCCGGCTTACTTAAATGCCCTGGAGGGACGGGGGGTCCATATTGTTACGGTCAATGACTATCTGGCAAACCGTGACGCAGAGTGGATGGGCAAGGTCCACGAGGCCCTGGGTCTGACAGTGGGCGTGGTGCTCAACAGCAATACCAACGACGAGCGCCGGGCGGCCTACGCCTGCGACATTACCTATGTGACCAACAATGAGCTGGGATTTGATTACCTCCGGGATAACATGGTGATCTACAAGGAGCAGCTGGTACAGCGGGAACTGCACTACGCCATTATTGACGAGGTGGACTCGGTGCTTATTGATGAGGCCCGGACGCCGCTGATTATCTCCGGCCAGAGCGGCAAGTCCACCAAGCTCTACGAGGTCTGCGACGTGCTGGCAAAGACTATGAAGCGGGGGGAGGCCAGCGGGGAGTTCAGCAAGATGAACGCCATTATGGGTGAGGAGATAGAGGAGACCGGGGAATTTATCGTCAATGAGAAGGACAAGGTTGTGAATCTCACGGACGACGGCGTGAAACGGGTGGAGCAGTATTTCCATATTGAAAACCTGGCAGATCCGGAGAATCTGGAGATCCAGCACAACATTATCCTGGCTTTGCGGGCTAATTACCTGATGTTCCGGGATCAGGATTATGTGGTGAAAGACGACCAGGTGCTGATTGTGGATGAATTTACAGGGCGTATTATGCCCGGCCGCCGGTATTCCGACGGCCTGCACCAGGCCATTGAGGCCAAGGAGCATGTGAAGGTAAAGCGGGAGAGCAAGACTCTGGCCAACATTACCTTCCAGAACTTTTTTAACAAATACGAGAAGAAAGCCGGTATGACCGGTACGGCTCTGACGGAGGAAAAGGAGTTCCGGGAAATCTACAGCATGGACGTGATCGAGATTCCCACCAACCGGCCTGTAGTCCGGAAAGACCTCCAGGATGCCGTATACAAGACCCGGAAGGAGAAGCTTTTTGCGGTGGTCAATGCCATCGAGGAGGCCCATAAGAAGGGACAGCCGGTGCTGGTGGGTACCATTACCATTGAGGCTTCCGAGGAATTAAGCGTCCTTCTGCGCAGAAGAGGGGTTCCCCATGAGGTGCTGAACGCCAAGTTCCATGAGCGGGAGGCGGAGATTGTGGCCCTGGCAGGCCGCCACGGGGCAGTGACCATTGCCACCAATATGGCGGGCCGCGGTACGGATATCAAACTGGACGATGAGGCCAGGGAGGCCGGTGGATTGAAAATCATTGGCACAGAGCGTCATGAATCCCGCCGGATTGACAACCAGCTTAGGGGACGTTCCGGCCGTCAGGGAGATCCCGGGGAATCCCGCTTTTACATTTCCCTGGAAGACGATCTGATGCGTCTCTTCGGCTCGGAACGGCTGATGGGCATTTTCAACGCCCTGGGCGTGCCGGAGAATGAGGAGATTGAGCATAAAATGCTCTCCGATGCCATTGAGAAGGCCCAGAAAAAGATTGAAAATAACAACTTCGGGATCCGCAAAAACCTCCTGGAGTATGACCAGGTGATGAATGAGCAGCGGGAGATCATCTACGCCGAGCGCCGCCGGGTATTGAACGGGGAGAGCATGCGGGATGCCATCTATAAGATGCTTACGGATACGGTGGAAAATGTGGTAGATACCCTCATCGGAGACGATCAGGATCCGGAAGAGTGGGATCTGAAAGGACTCAATGAGGTGCTGCTTCCCACCATTCCCTTAAAGCCGGTGACGCCGGATCGGGTCCAGGGAAAGCGCAAAAATGAGCTGAAACACCTGCTGAAAGAGGAGGCGGTAAAGCTCTACGAGCTGAAAGAAGCGGAGTTCCCCAACCCGGAAATGCTCCGGGAACTGGAACGGGTCTTCCTTCTGAAGGTTATCGACCGGAAGTGGATGGATCACATTGACGATATGGATCAGCTCCGCCAGGGCATCGGCCTTCAGGCATTTGCCCAGAGGGATCCTCTGGTGGAATATAAGCTGAGCGGTTATGAGATGTTCTCCGCCATGACTTCCAGCATCCAGGAGGAGACGGTGCGCATCCTGCTCCATGTCCGGGTAGAGGAGAAGGCGGAGCGGGAGCAGGTGGCCAAGGTGACGGGAACCAACAAGGATACCAGCCTGGCCCGGGCTCCCAAGAGGCGGGAGTCCGAGAAGATTTATCCCAACGATCCCTGTCCCTGCGGCAGCGGCAAGAAGTATAAGCAGTGCTGCGGGAGAAAATAAAAAGTTGAATATTGAAACAGAAAAAGGGCCATACTTCTAAGAAATGGAAACAGAAAGGGGTATGGTCTTTTTATGCCAAAGTCAAAAAAAGTGGATTTGAAAAATCTGGAGCCGGAGGAACAGCTGAAGTATGAGATTGCCGAAGAGCTGGGGCTTCTGGACAAGGTGGTTGCGGAAGGGTGGAAATCTCTTTCTGCCAAGGAGACGGGGCGCATCGGCGGCCTGATGACCAAGAAAAAGAAAGAGATGAAGGACAAAGCCAGGCAGGAAGATGAGGAGCGGGAGTCCCTGATTGAAGAACTGCTGTGAAAAGGTCTTGCAATCCTCCTGTTCTGTGATATAATAAATCCGAGTACAATAGTCGGATTTGAGAAGGAAGATGAGAGAAATGCTTGAAGTGAAGCACTTGGCCTATGAGGTCATGGAAAACGGAAAACCAAGAAGGCTGGTGGATGACGTAAGCTTCTCTGTGGGAGACGGGGAAATGCTGGTGCTCACTGGTCCTAACGGCGGCGGGAAATCTACCATCGCCAAGCTTTTAATGGGAATTGAAGAGGCGGATGGAGGGGAAATCCTGCTGGAGGGCCGGGATATCTCGAACCTGAATGTGAATGAGCGGGCAAGCGCCGGCATCGGCTATGCCTTCCAGCAGCCTCCTGCCTTTAAGGGCATGACGGTGGAACGCCTTCTGCATCTGGCGGCCGGAAAGGAGCTGCCGGAGACGGTCTGCTGTGATCTTTTGAGCAGCGTGGGCATGTGTGCCAGGGAATACCTGAAGCGGGAAGCGGACGCCACCCTCTCCGGAGGAGAGAGAAAAAGAATCGAGATTGCCACGGTGCTGGCGAAATCTCATAAGATTTGTATTTTTGATGAGCCGGAGGCAGGCATTGACCTTTGGAGCTTTTCCATGCTGGTGAAGCGCTTTGAGGAGATTCACAGGACGAAGCGGGAAAGCCTGCTTCTCATTTCCCACCAGGAAAAGATTATCCGTATGGCGGATCGGATTCTGGTGATAGACAACGGACGGATCCAGGACGGAGGCAGCCGGGAGGAGATGACTGCCAAGCTCTTCCGGGAGGGCTGCGACTGTGCCTGCATGGGCGAAGGAAAGGGGGAGGACTGCTGTGAAGCTGGATGCGGTAACAGATAAGATTCTGAAGGTGATTGACGGGCCGGGATTTGAGCAAAAAGGCGCATATAATGTGCGCTACAATGGCCGTCCCCTGTGTCATGGGGACAGCGAGCATATTAAAATCCGCAGCAAAAAAGACCGTCAGGGCATTGATGTATATATTGACGGGAATACCCGGGGTGAGCAGGTACATATTCCGGTGGTGGTGGCCTCCGGAATGACCGATATTGTCTACAATGACTTCTATGTGGAGCCGGGAGCCCAGGTGGTGATTGTGGCGGGCTGCGGCATCCACAATTCCGGCTGTGATCAGGCCCGCCATGACGGCATTCACTCCTTCCACATCGGGAAAGGCGCCAATGTCCGCTACGAGGAGAAGCACTACGGGGAGGGCGAGGGTACGGGAGAACGCATTTTAAATCCGGTAACAAAGATTTTCCTGGAGGAGGATGCGGTCTTTACTCTGGATACGGCCCAGATCCGGGGTGTAGATTCTACCCTGCGGGAGACGGAAGTGGAGATGGGAGCCGGGGCGACGCTCCAGGTGACGGAGCGTCTGATGACCCATGACAGCCAGAGGGCGGTCTCCAATATGGAGGTGCGGATGAACGGTGACGGAAGCTCCGCCCAGATTATTTCCCGGTCCGTAGCTAAAGGGAAGTCCCTCCAGACCTTTCACCCTAAGGCGGTGGGAAATGCAGGCTGCCATGCCCATATCCAGTGTGATTCCATCATTATGGATGAGGCGGAGGTCTGCTCCATTCCAGAGATTAATGCCCGGAATATTGACGCCCAGATCGTCCACGAGGCGGCCATCGGGCGCATCAATGACGAGCAGCTTCTGAAGCTTCGGAGTCTGGGGCTTACGGAGGAAGAGGCGGAGGGCGTGATTATTGAGAATTTTCTGCAGTGATTCTTTTACTGGTTTTCTAGTAGAAATTTATTGCGCATACGGCCTCCCCCTGCTATAATAAACCCAGTTACATACCCCGGACGAGGATAACTCTAGAGACTTTTCCCAAAAGGCAGGAGCTATGGGGAAAGCGCCGAAGAAGCAAACCAGGGAGTTTTCATCACCTCCCCAGTGGAAACTGACAGGCAGAAGGAAGGTTATCCGACGGAACTCTGGAGAGAGCGGGCCATCCGCCGCCTACGTGGCTATAACCAACTGGTAAAAGGACAGAGAGACAGATGCTTATCTAAGCGTCCGTCTCTCTTTTGTTTGCCGGGATAATAATGGGCGGCAGGGCAGGGAAAGGAAGGAATTGCTATATGAGAATGATGCTGGTAGGCGCAGGAGCTGTAGGAGAATGTATTTTGAAGGTGTTAAAGAAACGGGATCCCAAGGGGAACTGGCTTTCCTATGTGCTGATCGCAGACTGCAGCGGGGAACGGGCCGCAGAGGTGAAGGAGCATCTGGAACAGGGAGAACCCTGTGGTTTCCGGATAGAGACGGCACAGGCGGACGCCCGGGACGGGGAATACCTGGTACGGCTTATGGGGAAGCATGCCATAGACTTTGTGATGGACGCGGCGGCTCCCTTTGTGAGCAATTCTATTTTTGATGCCGCTTATGGGGCAGGGGCCGATTACGGCAGTATGGGAACCTGGTCGGTTCCCAAAGACAACCCGGCTTTTGGCATCGGATTTGAGGGAAGCTATGGGGAACCCATGACGAAATATAATTTCGACCGCCATGAAATGTGGAGGGAAAGGGGACGGATGGCCTGTATCTGCCTGGGAATCGATCCCGGGGTAGTGAATGTCTTTGCCAAATATGCGGCGGAATACCTTTTTGACGAACTGCTGGAGGTTCATGTGAAGGACGGAGGAAACCTGAAAAGGCCGGAGGCAGGGAAGGATGAGGTGGCTTTCGGTTTTAATGTGTGGACGGTTCTGGATGAGGTCATGAATCCCAACGCCGAGTGGGACCGGGACCGGGGATTTCTCATAGAGGACGCTTTCGCAGGGGAAGAAGAGTTCCGGATGCCGGAACCCTTCGGTGTCAACCGCCTGGTGAAGGTGGAGCACGAGGAGGTAGTGACCCTGCCCCGGTATCTTCAGAAATACGGTCTTCAAAAAGCCAGTTTTAAGATTGCCCTGGATGAAAATCTTCTCAATGCTTTGAAGGTCATTAACGCTCTGGGCCTTCGAAGTCTCCGGCCGGTGGAAGTAGACGGTGTCCGGGTGATTCCCAGAGATGTGGTGGCGGCCTGTGCGCCCCAGCCCCGGGACTTGGGAGCAGAGATGACAGGGGGTATGTGCGTAGGAGTCCACTGCATCGGCATCCGGGATGGAAAGAGAAAGGAATACTTTATCTACCAGCCCTTTGACAACCGGAAGTCCATGAAAGACTGGGGCATGCAGGCGGTGGCGGCCCAGACGGGCTTCGGGGCGGCTCTTGGCATCGAACTGATAGGGAAAGGGATCTGGCGGGAGGCCGGCGTCTACTCTCCGGAGTATTTTCCCTCCCGGCCCTTCCTGGAACTGATGGAGGAAGCCGGAATGGAGTACCGGGTGGAGGAGCGGTGAAAAGCAGGCGCTTCTTAAGGGCTCTCCACAAGGATTCTGTCCATGGCAAAAGGCGGATCTCCATTGGTGATAAGGGTGGCCTCGTCCAGACTTGCAAAAGTATAAAACCGTTTTACATTAAATTTCGTATTTTCGGAAAGAATAAAAGTCCTGGCGGAGCGTGCAAGGACGCTCTGCTTAATGGCGGCGTCCAGTTCGCTCTGGGTGGTAAAACCGGCTTTCTGATCGATCCCGCTGGTTCCCAGGAAGGCCAGGTCGAAATTCATATTGGCCAGCTGCTGGCTTGTCTCAGAACTCATAATGGCGGCGGAGCCGAAATTGATATAGCCGTTGGGAATATAGGTGCGGATCTTTTTCTGGGCCAGGATATGGAAAATATTCATGGCGTTTGTGACCAGGGTGATATCGCTGGCTTCAATAAATTCGGCAATGCAGGAAGTAGTGGAACCGGCATCGATAAAGATGCAGTCCCCGTCCTTGATAAGGGATGCCCCATAGCGGGCCAGGGCTTTTTTAACCTCTATATTTCTGGAAAATTTTAAAATATAGTCGTCCTGGTAATTCCGGGTATCGCCCAGGGAGGATTCCAGCACGCTGGCGCCTCCCCAGAGGCGCTTGATCATATTCTGTTCTTCCATTTTCACCAGATCTCTGCGGATGGTGGTTTCGCTTACATTCAGTTTTTCCGAGAGTTCCTGGATGGATGCGGAACCGGAATTGCTTAAAATCTGCTCAATTTTCGCCCATCTTTTTTCTACTTTCATAAATGATTCCCCCTGGCTTTTTATGTACTGTTTTTATTATACCGTATTTTGTAAAAAATGCAAGATAAAAAACAATAAAATGATTGAAAAAGTACCGATATACAAATGGAAAATGATTGAATATGTCAAAATTATGGAAAAACCATGTGTAAAATGACAAAAATGATTGAAAAATGAATGATATTATTGACGAATGATTGGAAAACGGATATAATTAAGAAAAAAGGCAAGGAGAGTGAAAAAATGAGCATTACACAGATCCAGATTGGATGCACAAAGCTTTTATTTGGAAGAGATGCTGTGGAGTGCGCCGGGGAGGAAGTAAAGCGACTGGGCGGCCGGCGGCCTTTATTAGTTACGGACGCAGCTCTGGTAAGGCTGGGACTTCTCGAAAAGATAGAGCAGAGCCTGCGCCGGGAGGGGCTTAACTGGGCCTGCTATGACAAAGTGATGCCTGACCCTGTGAGTGCCTCTGTGGATGAAGCAGTGGGGATGCTGCGGCAGGAGGGATGTGATTGTGTAATCGGCATCGGAGGAGGAAGCGTCATGGATACGGCCAAATGCACGGCGGCTATGGCGTCCAATGGGGGAAGCCTTCTGGATTACGATCACGCCAATGCCGGTTACCGGGAATTTGAGAAGGAGAGCCTTCCTCTTATCAGTATTCCTACCACGGCGGGAACGGGCTCGGAGTTAAGTCCCTACGCAGTGATTACCAACGAGCAGGCGGGGCGGAAGGCTACCATCGGAAGCCCTATGCTGTATGGAAAGACGGCCCTTGTGGATCCCTCATTGACCTTGGGCCTTCCCGGAACCGCCACGGCGGCCACCGGTTCCGACGCCCTGGCTCACTGCATTGAGGCTTACACCTCCGTAAAGTCAGCGGCCAAGCCCAATCTTATTATCGACGGCCTGGTCCTTCAGGGAGTGAAGTGTCTCTTAAAGGCCCTGCCCGGGGCCTGTGAGGATGGGAGCAATTATGAGCTTCGGGAGCAGGTTATGTGGGGAAGTACCATGGGCGGTTTCGTTCTCCAGTACGGCTCTGGCGCCGCCCACGGCCTGGCCAATGTGCTGGGCGGGGAACTGCATATTCCCCACGGAAACGCCATCGGAATGCTGCTGCCCTATGTGGTGGAGTTTAACCGGGACGGGGATGTGTGCCGGAAGCGCTACGCCCAGCTGGCGGCGGGCCTGGGGCTTTCCGGGGACAGTGAGGAAGTCCTGGCGGAGGCATTGGCAAAGCATATCCGGGAAGTGTTCGGGAAGCTTTCCCTTCCGCCTCTGTCTGCCTGGCTTAAAGATCCGGAGGGGATTCCCGGTTTGGCAGAACTGGCCCTTAAGGATAAATGTACCCGCCAGAACAGCAAGCCGCTGTCATACGAGGATGCCTGCCGCCTTTACGAAAAAGCGTATGGGGGATTTTGAACTGTCATGGGCAAAAGCAATAATCGGAAATAGGAGTGAGAAATTTTGAGAAAACGAGATGAAATCAAAGAAGTATTTGAAGCCTTTATTACTGCCCTGGAAGATTTTGCGCCGGAGCGCCTGAGAGGGTATACCACGGAGGATGTAGCCGGGCATTTTTCCCATGTGGGGGAGACGAAAGGCCGGGAGGAGCTTATCCGGGCCCTCACCTGGAAGGGGATGAAGATGAATGTGTCCAGAAGGCAGATTGTGAATTTTGTGGTACACACAGAGGGGGAGCGGGCCTGCCAGTCCGCCTATGAAATGGTGCTGATGGGTTACGACAACGGCAGCTTTCTCTTTCCCTTTGAGTACGGAGGGAAATATGTCAATACTTATATAAGGACAGAGGAAGGCTGGAAAATCAGCGAGATCCGCTATGATCTGGACTGGGAGAAGGGAAATACCTACTTTGCAAAGGACTGGAAATTTCTGGATTACAAGGTTTTCGCCGGGCATAGGCCTATGATCAGCAGTGAGTACGACTCTCCCTGGGCGGCGATTCCCGTCAATGACGAGGAGCTGACGGAGGAGGAGCAGATTAAAGAAGTCATGTTCCGGTACTCCTTCGGCCTGGACAACTGTGACTGGGAGCTCCACCGGGCCTCCTACACAGACGAAATTGTCTTCTATGCAGGGGACAAGGTCATGGAGGCGGGAGCCAGGAACCTGGTTAATAATTTCAAAAACACCAGCCACAAGGAGCCGGCCCTGGAACATGCCATCCGCATTGTGGACATCCAGGTGGAGGGGGACGAGGCAGTCTTAAAGGGCTACCGGATTGAGCCCCACCGGCTGGGTTCCAAGAATTTGAACCGGGACACCTTAAACCAGAATTTTTACAGCGCACGCTACACAAATAAATTGAAGAAAATAGACGGAACCTGGAAGATGTATGAGATCCGCTACCAGGCCGGGGTTTTCTTTGAGTATGCCCTGGAAAAGAAGCACTATGTAGATGAATTATAAACAGCAGAGGCGGAACTTAGAATAAGGAGGGAGATATATGGAAGAACTGCAGCAGGCGGCCTTTGCCATTATTTCTATTGTTGGGGAGGCGAAAGTAAGCTACGTAAAGGCCCTGAGTCTGGCCAAGTCCGGCTCCTATGAGGAGGCTAAGGAAGAAATCGAGAAAGGAAACAAAACCCTGGCCCAGGCCCATCATGAGCATTTCGGAATGATACAGAGAGAGGCGGAAGGCCATGCCCTGGAATATTCCCTGCTCTTTACCCATGCGGAGGATCAGCTTCTCACCGCGGAAGTCTTCCGGGATATGGCAGTGGAATTTCTGGAGGTATACAAAGAATTAAATCAGTTAAAGGGGGAAAAGTAAAAATGAGTGAGAAAAAAGAGAGTAAATTTACACAGAAAGCACTGGTGATTGCAGAGAAGGTTGGGTCCGAGGTTCATTTGAAATCCGTACGGGATGCTTTCCTTCTGACCATCCCGTTCCTGGTTCTGTCCGGGTTTATGGTGTTTATCGCCTGGGTTCTCCTGGCGGAGGGGAGCTTTGTAGCCACCCATCTTCCGGCAAATGCCGTATCGGCAATTACCACCATTTGTTCTAAAACCATCAATGGAGGACAGAATATTTTGGCTTTGCTGATGGTTATTATGACTTCCTATAATCTTGCCAAGTACAAGCACTACGCCCAGCCCCTGGTTCCGGCTATGGTAAGCCTGGGCTCCCTGTTTATCCTGATGCCCAGTGAGATTACCTATACGCCTCTGGGGACCTACGGCATGTTTGTGAGCATGATTACGGCCCTGCTGGTTACGGAAGCTTTCCTGGCCCTGCGCAAGGTGGATAAGCTGCGTATTAAAATTTCGGGAAATGTGCCTCCTGCTATTATTGAATCTTTTAACGATATGCTGGTGATTGTAATTATTGAGCTTGTGGCATCTTTGATTTCTTTTGCCTGTGTATCCGTCTCCGGTATGGAGATTCATGATATGATTAATGTAGTGCTTCAGAAGCCGCTGGTAGGAATTGCTACCAATCTTCCTGCATTTCTCTGCTATTTCGGTTTCGGCCAGTGCCTGTGCTATTTTGTGGGAATCCATCCGGCAGGCGTGATCAATCCCATTGTGGAGCCTGCTTTGATGGTGGCTATGGAAGAAAATAATGCAGCCTGGCTGGCAGGAGAAGCGGCGCCTCATATTATCACCCTTCCCTTCCGGGATGTGTACGGGACTTTGGGCGGCATTGCCTCTACCCTGGGACTGATTATTGCCATTTTCCTGGTGAGCAAAAAGAGAAAGGATTTGAGGAGTATTGCCAAGGTGAGTCTTCCCACCAGTGTGTTTAATATCAATGAGCCCATGCTTTTCGGACTTCCCATTGTGTTTAACCCCATTATGCTGGTTCCCTTCTGTTTTACCACCACGATAATCTACATTGTGGCTTACGCAGCCACGGCCCTGGGCCTTGTGTCCCGCCTGGTGGTGTATACCACCTGGTCCACGCCTATTTTCCTGTCCGGCTACATTGCCAGCGGCGGAGATTTCCGGAACGTGATTCTGCAGGTGGTCTGCCTGGGAATTGCCGTGCTGTGCTATATGCCCTTCGTAAAGATTATGGATCGGCAGAAGGTGGAGTACAGGGAGGAAGAAGCGGAGTTTACGGAGGATGAATTAACGCTGTAAAGGAGAGAAACGATGAAAACGGTTATGTTAGTGTGCAGTTTTGGGATGTCTACCAGCTTTCTGACCAAGAAAATGAACGATCTGGCTAAGGAGAAAGGGATTCCCCTTACCGTATGTGCAAAAAGCGAAAATCAGATCGAGGAAGAGCTGGAGCGGGTGGACTGCATCCTCATCGGGCCCCAGGTGGCCTATATGGAGGAGAAACTAAAGGAACGTGTGGGGGGAAAGGTACCTATGGAGTGCATCGATCCCACGGATTTCGGGAGAATGAATGCAGTAGCCATTCTGAAACAGGCCATCCGTCTGCTGAAGGGAAAGGAGAAGTAAATGAGTATCATCCGATATCAGCTGGCAGGGATTCAGCTTGTACTGGGAGAAGGAGCCAGAAAAGAACTTCCCGGGGAACTTCTGCGCTCAGGTGTGAAAAAGCCTCTTGTGGTGACGGAGGGCGGGGTTCTGGAGGCGGGAACAGCGGGGTTGGTGCTTGGGGAACTGAAAAAAGCCGGATATACCTATGCCTGCTACAGCGGTGTAAAGCCGGATCCCCTGGATACCATGGTAGATGAGGGGCTGGAGATTTACAGGAGAGAAGGGTGCGACGGCATTGTAAGTGTGGGCGGAGGCAGTTCCATGGACACCGGGAAATGTATTTCCGTGATGTCGGTCCATGAGGGACGGATCCTGGATTATGCCAGAAGTACGCCGGGGCACAGGGAGTTTGAGAGGAGAGGCTGTCCCATCCTCTCCCTTCCTACCACTTCCGGAACGGGAAGCGAGGTGAGCCGGTATGCAGTGATTACAAACGCTTTGACCCACCGGAAGACTACTGTTGCCACTTCTTTTCTTTTGAGCGATTCGGCTGTTTTGGATCCGGAACTGGCCTTGACTATGCCAAGGGAAGTGACGGCGTATACGGGAATGGATGCTTTGGCTCATGCCATAGAAGCTTATACATACAAAGATGCCATAGAGGAGCCCTCCCGGATTTCCGATACCCTGGCTCTGGAAGCCGTCCGCCTGCTGTCAGGGAACATCCGGAAAGCCTATGAGGACGGCAGCAGCCTAGAGGTCCGCAAGCAGATGATGTGGGGAGCCCTTCTGGCGGGAGTGGCACTTAACATTGGAAGCGGGGAGACCCACGCCATAGGCTCCATGCTTGCCAAATATTACGGCGTATGCCACGGAATTTCCGTGGGGATCCCCCTTCCCTACTGTATGGAGTACAACATTCCCTGGTGTCCGGAGCGTTTCCGTGACATTGCCAAGGCTCTGGGAGCGGATGTGTCCGGCATGACCCCGGAGGAAGGGGCCGCCGTCGCTGTCCGGGAGGTGAAGAAGATTCTGGAAGACCTCCGTTTCCCGAAAATGTCCGATTATATCCATAGCATGGAAGAGGTAAGGAAGTTCAGCGAAGAGTGCGCAGGCAACAGCTGCTGTGTGAGCAACGGGCGTATGACAGAGAAGGAGGCGGTGGAGCAGGTTTTTGCCGCCTGCCTGGGGGCCAAAAGAAGAAGATAGGAGAGAGACGAAAATGAAGTATGCGGAATTATTTGAACCCATCCGGATCGGGAGCCTGGAGCTTAAGAACCGCTTCGTCATGCCGGCTATGGACAGTTCCACCACCACCCCGGAACACAAATTTTCCAGGCAGTCCGTGGATTATTTTGCGGCCAGGGCTGCGGGAGGTTTTGCTCTGGTGATCACGGAGTTTATGGCGGTGGATCCCACGGGCTTTGCTACGCCCAATCAGGTAGGAATTTATGAGGATTCCTTCTTGCCGGGGCTTCGGGAGCTGACGGAGGCCATTCATGAAAAAGGCGCAAAGTGCTGCGCCCAGATTCACCATGCAGGGATCCAGACCAGCAGCAAAACCTGCGGCTGCCCTCCATGGGCAGTGTCGGCGGTTCCCTCTACCAAATACCGGGAGCCGGTTCACCAGATGACCGGCCGTGAGGTTTACGGACTGATAGATAAATTTATTGACGCAGGAGAGCGGGTGAAGAAAGCTGGCTTTGATATGGTGGAGGTCCATGCCGCCCACGGCTATCTTATCGCCCAGTTCCTGTCCAAGGCCACAAACAAGCGGTGCGATGAGTTCGGAGGCTCCTATGAGAACCGATTCCGCTTTGCCGGGGAGGTGATCCGGGGGATTAAGAAACGCTGCGGAAAAGAATTTCCCGTGGAGATCCGCATGAGTGCGGAAGAGTTCCTGGAGGGCGGATGTCATATTGGGGACGTGGAGGTCTATGCCAGGCTGGCGGAAGAGGCCGGTGCGGACGCTATCCATCTGTCCACGGGCTCGGCGGCGGGAGGAAATATTGTAACTCCCTACTATACAAATCCAGGCTTTAACCTGGAAAATGCGGCCCGGATCAAGAAATGTGTACAGATTCCGGTTATCGGTGTGGGCCGGATCAACGATCCGGCCCTGGCCTGGGAGGCGGTGGCTTCCGGCAAGGCGGATCTGATTTCCCTGGGGCGCCAGTCCGTCTGCGACAGCGAATTTCCCAATAAGATACGGGAAGGCAGGGAGGAGGAGATCTTCCACTGTACGGGCTGTATGCAGAGGTGCTATTATTCTCCCGGCTGCGACGAGCTGGACAAAGGGATTTCCTGCATGATCAATCCCTTCTCCGGGAAAGAGGGGCGCTTTATTATCCGGGAGGCAGAGGAAAAGAAAAAGATAGTCATTGTGGGCGGCGGCGTGGCCGGCCTGGAAGCGGCCTGGATCCTGGCCAGGCGGGGACATGAGGTTTCCGTTTATGAGAAAGAGGAGATGCCCGGCGGACAATATCGTCTGGCGGCTGTTCCTCCCAAGAAGCAGGACCTGGGAAAAACCATACATACGTATCTGGCCCTTGGCAGGCGCTATGGAGTCCGGCTGTATACCGGCAGGGAAATGACGGAGGAACTGCTTCAGAGCCTGGACTTTGATATCTGTCTCCTGGCCACAGGGGCGAAGCCTGTGACGCCTCCCATTCCGGGACTTGCCGAGTCCGGCGTGAAACCGGCCAACGAGGTGCTGGGGGGAAAGCATGTGATTGCCGGGGAGAAGGTGCTGATTATCGGAGGCGGCCTGGTGGGCTGTGAGTGCGGGGAGTTTCTGCTCCAATACGGAAACCGGGTGGATCTGGTGGATATGATCACGGAGTTCGCGCCGGGCCTGAATAAATATCCCAGGGCAATTCTTTTGAAAACCCTTGCGGATCACGGGACAAGGTTTTACGGGGGAACGAAAGTGCTGGAAATCCGGGAAGACGGAATCCTGGGACAGCAGGGAGAAGAACAGATTACCTTGTCCGGCTATTCTTCCATCGTTCTGGCCCTTGGCTCCCGGCCCTTCGCTCCCTTGAAGGAGCAGGCGGAGAAGCTGGGAAAAGAGGTTTACCTGCTGGGCGACGCGTCTTCGGTGCGGGACGCCAAGTACGCCATCTTTGACGCGGCCAAGCTGGCTTTAGAGTTGTAGGAGGAAAATGGGATGAAGAGATTTCCGGAAAACTTTTTGTGGGGCGGTGCGGTCAGCGCCCACCAGTGCGAGGGCGCCTGGCAGGAAGGCGGAAAAGGAATAAGCATCGCGGATGTCATGACTGCCGGAACCAGGCTTTCCCCCCGGAGGATCACGGAAGGGATTGTGGAGGGGGAGCGGTATCCCAACCATGAGGGGATTGATTTTTACCATACCTTTGAGGAAGATCTGGCTCTCTTAGGGGAGCTGGGCCTGAAATGCTTCCGAACCTCCATTGCCTGGACCCGGATTTTCCCCAGGGGGGACGAGGAAGAACCCAATGAGGAGGGACTTCGCTTTTACGACCGGCTTTTTGACGCCTGCAGAAAATACGGCATGGAGCCGGTGGTAACCCTCTCCCATTTTGAGACTCCCTACGCCCTGGTGAAGGAGTACGGGGGCTGGCGGAACCGGAAGCTTATCGGCTTCTTTGAGCGGTATGCCAGGGTGGTTATGGAGCGCTACGGGACCAAAGTAAAATATTGGATGACCTTCAACGAGATCAACCACTGCAAGCCCGATTCCAGGCTTGGCATGTGGCTGGCAGGAGCTTTGCGCTGTGAAAAGGGGGAGGAGGCGCAGGCCTGCGCCCAGGCGGTTCACAATATGTTTGTGGCCGGTGCCAGGGCTGTCCGCATAGGACGGACATTGGGAAAGGAAATCCGCACGGGCTGTATGATCGGCTATATTCCCTATTACCCGGCTACCTGTGACCCGAAAGATGTGGCCGCCGCGGAAGCGCGGGGCAGGGAGGACTATTTTTTCCTGGATGTGATGACAAAAGGCGTCTATCCCTACTATAAAACGAAGCAGTACGAAAAGGCCGGGATTGTGCTGGAGACCCAGGAGAGGGACTGGGAAGATCTGCGGGAGGGAACCGTAGACTACATCGGCTTCAGCTATTACATGTCCAATGTGTACGGGGCGGATGAGAGCCGGATGACGGTCAGCTCCGGGGGCATTATCAAGACCATGAAAAATCCCTACCTGAAGGAGACTCTCTGGGGCTGGGCCATCGATCCGGAGGGCCTGCGGATAGCCTTAAACCGTCTCTACGACAGATACGGCCTGCCTCTGATGGTGGTGGAAAACGGATACGGGGCTTACGACAAACGGGAGCCCGACGGCAGTATCTTGGATGAGGACCGCATTGCCTATTTCAGAGCCCATATAGAGGCTATGGGGGAAGCCGTTTCCGAAGACGGCGTGGCTCTCATGGGTTACACCCCCTGGGGCTGCATCGATCTGGTCAGCGCCTCCACGGGAGAGATGGAGAAACGGTACGGCTTTATCTACGTAGATCTGGACAACCAGGGAAACGGAACCGGGAAACGGTTCCGGAAGAAGTCCTTTGGCTGGTATCAGAAGGTAATTGAGACAAACGGAGAAATAGTATGACAGAGGACAAACGAGAGATAGAGGCCCTGTCCGCAAGCTTTGTCCGGGGAATCCGGCTGGGTGAATTTGAAGACCTTTCGATTTTTGCCCCGGATGCGGATATCTGCTGTTCCCATACGGGGAGTGGCCGGGGGCCGGCAGGGGCCCTCCGGCTTCTGGCCTATCCCGGACCAAAGCCGGAACAGGTGAGGCAGAATGTGGAGAATATGGATTTTTACAGGGAAGGGTCGAAGGCCCGGCAGAGTTTTCATATCCTCCAGATTTATACCCTGCATGGGGAAAACGGGGAGCTCCATTATTTCCGGTACGGGGGAATCTTTGCAGTGGGTTATGGGAAAGAGAAGGATGGCTGGAAGATAGAAAGCGTTCGCTTTGACCTTTGCTGTGCGGAGGGCAATACTTTCTGGGTGAAAGACTGGAATCTGATTTTTAGTGTTGATAATTCTTTACGCATGTAATATAATAATATAACAAATACATGCAAAACAACTTCACTATAACAACCAGGAGGTGTCCTATGGCAGAACAGGTTTTGATCCAATTTAGAGCAGATAAGGCATTGAAACAGGAAGTGGCGGAAATATATGAGAAACTTGGAATGGATTTGCCCACAGCTTTTCGTATGTTTATGGTTAAAAGCAAAATGATAAAAGGGCTTCCGTTTGAAGCAACGCTGCCGGAGAGCACGATAACAAGGGCAGAAGCTAAACATGCTTTTTATGAACTGCGGAGGCAGGCAGCCGATGTTCCGGAAATGTCTCTTGATGAAATTAATGCTGAGATTTCGGCAGTAAGAGTAGAAAGAAAAGGATAAACGGCAATGGAATATTATGCAGTAATTGATACCAATGTATTGCTTTCGGCCTTGCTTTCCAAAGTGGAAACATCTGCCACAGTCAAAGTTTTGGAGGCCGTTTTTGACGGGAAGATTGTTCCATTGTATCATCAGGAAATTTTGGATGAGTATAGTGAAGTGCTGCACAGAGAAAAATTTCATTTACAGGAAAAATTAGTACGCAAGGTACTTGATGCGGTGAGACAATATGGAGTAGAAGTGTTTCCGCAGCCTACAGGAGCGGTTTTGATTGATATGGATGACCTTGTGTTTTATGAAGTGGCTATGGAAAAGAGAGAAGATAATGCGTATTTAGTTACAGGGAACCAGAAACACTATCCATTTAAAGATTTTATTGTTACGCCTGGGGAAATGATACAAATGATAGAAAATTCATTTTCAGAAAAGAAATAAGTAAAAAACCATTGACGCGCCCCCCATTTTTCTATATAATGCAAGTTGCGGGGGCGCATGCAAATGCAGAAAACAAAGAGCCTCGCCTAATATGGTGGTTTCACCCGGAGACGGGTGGAGTTCATTGGTTAGAAGCACATAGGACGGGAAAGTCAGTAAAGCTTTCTCCAGTCCTATTTTTTATGCTTATTGAACAAAAATTACAGAGAAGAGAAGGAGAACGGAATGAAGAGAAGAGGAGTGTCCTTGTTTCTGGTATTGATTTTGTGCATTGCTTCCCTGTCAGGGTGTAAAAAGAAGGACAGCGGAGAAAAATTGTATGTCTATAACTGGACGGAGTACATTCCCCAGGAGGTCTATGACGCCTTTGAGGAGCAGACGGGAATCCATGTGGTGGAGTCCACCTTTTCCTCCAACGAGGAGATGCTGGCCAAGCTGACGGCAGGAGGAACGGGCCAGTACGACATGGTAATTGCCAGCAATTACGTGGTGAAGGCCATGGTGGAGCAAGATCTGATACAGCCCATTCACAAGGAAAATTTAAAGAATCTGGGAAATATCAGTCCCTCTTCCCTTGGACAGTCCTACGATCCGGACAATACCTACTCCATTCCCTTTATGAGTACGATCACGGTGATTGCGGTGAACCAGGAAAAGTGCCGGGAGCTCGGGGTGACGATTACGAAATTTGATGATCTCTTGAATCCTGCTCTGGAGAATAATATTGTGGTGGTGGACGACGTGCGGGAAATTGTGGGAATCGCCCTGAAAGCCCAGGGGCAGGATTCAAATTCTACGGATGAGGAAACCGTCAAGGGAACCCTTTCCTGGCTGCAGAAACTCCAGCCCAATGTCAAGGCCTACGACAGTGACAGCCCGAAAACTCTTCTGGCAGCCAATGATGTAGCAGTTGGTATTGTATATAATACGGATGCAGGGATGGCTATCAAGGAAAATCCGGATATTGATGTAGTGTTTACCCAGGAACCCTGTGAGATTTCCGTAGACAATTTTGTCATCACTTCCGGTGCGGCTAATGTGGAAAATGCAGAGAAATTTATTGACTTTATCCACCAGCCGGAGATTTATAAAATGATTCTGGACGAATTTCCCAGCGTCTGCTTAAATGATGCGGCTATGGAAATTCTGGAGTCCGACTATCTGGACAATCCGGGCAGCAATGTGGAGAGGTCCGAGATCGAGCGGGCCACCCTTATCGAAGAGGTGGGAGACGCAGTGTCCTGGTACGACGAAGTGTTTACCAAGATGAAGACCAATTAACAGCAGGAGCCCGGACAAAGCCCAGAAGGATTTACGGGCACAGGTCTTCGTGACCGGAAATCCTTCTAGTAAGGGGGCTTTGGGAGGGATACTGCGGAACTCAAAATAGGAGGTTTGTAATGAAGAAGATTGAGATTATTACCAGACCGGATAAACTGGATATTATCAAGAAAATTCTGGCGGAGAACGAATATTCCGGCATGACGGTGACGGCGGCTATGGGCTGCGGACGCCAGAAGGCCGATGCCAAAGACTTTGAAGAGCTGAATCTGGAGATGAACCTTCTGCCCAAAATACATGTTATGACGGTGGTATGGGACGAGGATCTGGAGGATATCTTGTGTGAACTCCAGCAGAAGCTGACCACGGGAAGTGTGGGAGACGGCAAGATATTTATCTCTACCATCGACGATGTGGTGAGAATCAGGACAGGGGAGCGTGGATATAAGACCCTGTAATGCAGGAGGACGACAGATGAGCCAGGCCAGTGAAAATGTGATTGTCCGTTTGACGGATGTGGATAAAAATTTTGAAAATGACCGGGTGGTGAAGAAGCTGAACCTGGATGTGCAGGAGGGGGAGTTCCTGACCATGCTGGGGCCCTCCGGCTGCGGAAAGACTACCACCCTCCGCATGATTGCAGGATTTGAGTATCCCACGGGGGGCCGGATTTTTCTGGAAGGCCAGGATGTGGAGGGCAAAAAGCCCAATCAGCGCAATGTAAACACGGTGTTCCAGAATTATGCCCTCTTTCCCCATATGAATGTATTTGACAACATTGCCTTCGGCCTGGTGGAGAAGAAGGTGAAAAAGGAGGAGATCCGCCGCCGGGTGGAGGAGATGATCCGCCTGGTGCGCTTGGACGGTATGGAAAAACGGATGCCCTCCCAGATGTCAGGGGGACAGAAGCAGAGGGTAGCCATTGCCCGGGCTCTGGTGAACCGGCCCAAAGTGCTGCTTCTGGATGAACCGCTGGGGGCCCTGGACTTGAAGCTCCGGAAGCAGATGCAGGGGGAGCTGAAACATCTTCAGAAGCAGCTGGGCATTACCTTTATCTATGTTACCCACGATCAGGAGGAAGCCCTGACCATGAGCGACCGGATTGCCGTGATGAACAACGGTTATCTGGAGCAGGTGGGGACGCCGGAGGAGGTCTACAACCATCCCCAGACCAAGTTTGTGGCGGATTTTATCGGGGAGTCCAATATTATCGAGGGCTATATTGAGCATATGACGGAGGATTCCATTGAAGTGACCATGGAGTCTGGGAAAGCGGTCATTCATGAGACCGGGTACCGTCTGGAGGAAATGGTTTACCTCTGCGTGCGGCCTGAGAATCTGAAAATTTCCACAGAGGTGGTGGAGGGTTTCCGGTTCCGGGGACAGGTACGGGAGCATATTTTTATCGGCTCTATCAATAAAACCATGATCGAACTGCCCAACGGCCAGATGCTGAAAGCGGAGACCCCGGCGGAAGATGCGCTGGTTCCGGTGGGAACGGCGGTGAATGTTTACTGGAATCCGGGCAAGGCGGTGGTAATGCGCACCAAGGAAGAGCAGATTTACAATGTAATCGAGCAGTCTGTTGCCATAGAGGGAATGACCAATGATCAAATCTATTAAGAAACGGCTGGCAGCAATAGTCACGGTAGGGCCTACGGTCCTGTGGCTGGGGGCTTTTCTCATGATACCCCTGGCCTATGTGATCGGTATCAGCTTTTTGACAAAAAATGCCTACGGCGGCGTGGATTTCGTGCCTACCATTGCCAACTATATCAGTCTTTTTCAGAGCGAGTATGCCAAGGTGTTTGCGGACTCTCTGTGGCTCTCCCTTAAAACAACGGTGATCTGCCTTCTGGCAGGATATCCTTTCGCCTATATCATTGCCAATGCCCCCAGGAAGTGGAAGCCCGTGCTGGTGCTTCTTTTGATGCTGCCCTTCTGGACCAATTCCCTGATCCGCACCTACGGATGGAACACCCTTTTGCGGACGGAGGGAATTATCAATCATTTCCTGCAGAATCTGGGGCTGATTGAGAAGCCCTTGGAAATGCTGTATACGGACGGGGCCGTGCTTCTGGGCATGGTCTATGCGCTGCTGCCCTTTACGGTGCTGCCCCTGCATACCTCCATTGAGAAGCTGGATAAGTCCCTTCTGGAGGCGGCGGATGATCTGGGGGCTTCCAGAGTCCATGTATTTACCCGGGTCATACTTCCCTTAACCATGCCGGGGATTTTCGCCGGGTCCATCCAGACCTTTATTCCCTCCCTGGGATTCTTTTTTATCTCCGACATGATGGGTGGTGCGAAAACCATGTATATCGGAAACCTGATCAAAAACCAGTTCCTGTCTGCCCGGAACTGGCCTTTGGGAGCGGTGCTTTCCATAGTGCTGATTGTGATTACGCTGATTCTGATGAAGCTCTACACCCGTGTGGGGAGCTTGGAAGACATGGCGTAAGCATAAGCCGTGCAGAAAAAGACAGACTCACGCAGGCGTGTGCTTGCACACAAGCCGGAGTGAGGATGGCTTTTTCTATAGGGCGCAGCCCGACAGCGAGAAGGAGCGGCAGCGGATTCGAGCTGGCAGCACGGCGTTTATCACGGCGTTTAATAGATGAGAAAGGAGTTCCGCCATGAAAAAGCAGAGAAAAGTCCGGGAATTTAAACCAGGAAGCGTTCTCTACGCCTGCCTGATGTATCTTTTTCTATATCTTCCCATCTTTGTGGTAATTGCCTTTTCCTTTAACACCTCAAAGATGAACATTACCTTCGAAGGCTTTACTTTCGCCTGGTACGGCCGCATGTTCGAGAACCGCCAGCTGATGCAGTCCTTTGTGAACACGGTGATTGTGGCCGGGGCCAGTACTGTCCTCTCGGTGCTTATCGGGACCTTGTGCGCTCTGGGTCTTTATAAGTTTGAGTTTAAGCTGAAAAATCTTATCAGCAGTTCCCTTTATATTCCCATTGTGATTCCGGAGCTGGTCTTTGCCATTGCCCTTCTGATCTTTTTTACATCCTTAAATATCAGCATGAGCATGGGGACCCTGATTATCGCCCATGTAACCTTTTCCATGCCTTTTGTAGTGATTACCGTCCGGGCCAGACTGGCGGGGTTTGACAAATCCATCGAGGAGGCGGCCAGGGATCTGGGGGCCAACGAATTCCGCACCTTCTGGCGGGTAACTCTGCCTATGATTTTTCCCGGCGTGATTTCCGGCGGTATGCTGGCTCTGACCATGTCCTTAGACGATGTAGTGGTCAGCTTCTTTACGGCAGGGCCGGAGAGCACTACCCTGCCCTTAAAAATCCTGGGCATGGTCCGCAAAGGCGTCTCCCCGGATGTGAACGCCCTGTCCACCCTGATGATCGTAGGGACAGTGGTGATTCTTCTCACTTCCACCCTGATTCAGGGGCATTTGGAAAAGAAACTCTAGCAAAAAGGAGCAAAACACGGTATACTTGTATTAACAGCAGGAGCCCGGACAGATCCAGAACTGGAATAAAAAACAGCAGGAGCCCGGACAGCCCCAGAAAGGAGTGCAGGCATATGTTTCAGATAGAGAAGATGCAGGCGGCCATGGAGGAAGACGTAATGGCCATGGTGGAGGAATTTTATCACAGCGATGCGGTGAGTCATCCCGTGGAAAGGCCCACCCTGGAGCAGACCTTTGCAGATGCGGTGAGCAGCGATCCCATATTGAGCGGCTATGTGCTGAAGGAAGACGGCCGGATTGTGGGCTTTGCCTATACTACGGTTTACTATGCCTGCGAGGTAGGTGGACGCTGCATGATGTTTGAGGAAATCTATCTGAAGAAAGAAACCCGGGAAAAGGGCTACGGAACCCGTTTCCTGAAAGGGATTATGGAGGAAAACCCCCAGGTAAAGCGTTTCCGCCTGGAGGTGACCAGAAGCAATGAGGGAGCGGTGCGCCTCTACGAAAAGCTGGGCTTCTCCTTCCTGGAGTACGATCAGATGGTGCTGGACCGGCAGGGATAACTGCCGTTTGAAAGACAGTGAGATAAGGAGGGATTCGGATGAATCAGGCTTATGAGAAACTGTTAAACTGCTACGAAAGCTGCAGAAAGAGGATCGATTTTGTACCGAAGATAGCTCTGGTGCTGGGATCGGGACTTGGGGATTATGCGGAGGGAATCCGTGTGGAGGCGGTTCTGGACTACCAGGACATTGAGGGCTTTCCCAGGTCTACGGTGGAAGGACACCAGGGCCGTTTTGTTTTCGGCTATGTAAAGGAGATCCCCCTGGTCTGTATGCAGGGCAGGGTGCACTACTATGAGGGGTATCCCATCAGCGACGTGGTGCTTCCCATCCGGCTGATGAAGCTTATGGGAGCGGAGGCATTGTTTCTGACCAATGCGGCGGGAGGCGTGAATACGGCTTATGAGCCGGGAGATTTTATGCTGATCCGGGATCACATTTCTTCTTTCGTACCTTCCCCCTTAATCGGACCCAACAGCAATTCCCTGGGCCCCAGGTTCTGCGATATGAGCGACACTTATGATGCCAGGCTCCGGCAGGTGATTAAGGAGACAGCCGGGCGGCTGGAGATTCCTCTTAAGGAGGGCGTGTATCTGCAGTTTACGGGACCCCAGTATGAGACGCCGGCGGAAATCCGTATGGCCAGGGGCTTAGGGGCAGATGCGGTGGGCATGAGCACCGCCTGTGAGGCTGTGGCGGCCAATCATATGGGCATGCACATCTGCGGGATCTCCTGTATCACCAATATGGCGGCGGGGGTGACGGAAAATCCCCTGTCCCACGAGGAGGTCCAGGAGACGGCGGACCGGGTGGCTCCTCTCTTTAAACATCTGGTGACAGAGAGCATTGCCGCCGTTGCACAAGCCATTTCGGAGGAGGAAGGATGAACCGCCAGGAATTGATGAAACTGGCCCTTGAGGCCAGAGAGAGATCTTACAGCCCCTATTCCAATTACCGGGTAGGGGCGGCTCTCCTTGGGGAAAGCGGAACCGTGTACTTGGGATGCAATGTGGAAAATGCCGCCTACTCCCCGGGAATCTGTGCAGAGCGGACGGCTTTTGTAAAGGCGGTCAGTGAGGGAGAAAGGAATTTCCGTGCCATTGCCATTGTAGGCGGCCCGGCAAAGGGGGCTCCCGAGACAGCCCCGCCCTGCGGCGTCTGCCGGCAGGTGATGATGGAGTTCTGTAACCCGGATACCTTTGAGATTGTGCTGGGAACCGGGCCGAAGGACTGCGGGAGTTATACCCTGGCAGAGCTTTTGCCCCAGGGCTTCGGTCCGGGAAATTTGAAGAAGTAAGGGAGACGGCGGAAGAGACCATGATAGATACGGCCAAATGGAATACACGGAGAAAAGAAATTCTGCTGCTGGCATTTTTTCTGGGAATGGGGCTTCTCAAGCAGTTTCTCCTTTACAATCTTCCCTTGATGGCGGTTCCCAAGGGGATACACGACGACTGGATTATGGTGCATCTGGCAGACACCCTGGGGAGCGGACAGTGGCTGGGGGAGTACAATGATCTGACTTTAACCAAAGGCATGTTTTTCCCCCTGTATCTGGCGGTCTGCAATTTCCTGCACCTGTCCTATCTCAACGTTACAGCTCTCTTTTATACGGCAGGCTGTATGATTTTCGTGTATGGGGTAAGGCCCCTTTTGAAAAGGGACCGGGCCTGCGCCCTGCTTTATCTGGTGCTCTTATGGAACCCCATTTCCTATTCCGTGCAGGCATTCCAGCGGGTGTACCGGAACAGTATCTCCCATGCCCAGGTCCTTCTGATTTTCGGCGGTTTCCTGGCGGTGTACCTGCGGAGGAAAGAACCCTTGCGGAAATCCCTGTTCTGGATTCTGCCGGCTGTTTTCGGCACGGTAAGCTTTTTCTATACCAGGGAAGACGCCATCTGGGTGCTGCCTTTTCTGGGAGTTTTCCTCCTTGTGTATCTGGGAAGTATCTTGGGGCTTTGGAGGAAGGACAGGCAGAGGCAGTATATCTGGAAAGGCCTGCTGGTATTTCTTCCCTTCTTCTTTCTGTGGTTTGGAGGAGAGCTGATTGCCTCCCAAAATGAGAAATATTACGGGGTTCACACGGTAAATGAGCTCCAGGACAGCGGATTTTCGGAAATGTACCGGAGCATGATGGCGGTAAAACCGGAAGAAGAGATTCCCGGCGTTACCATCACCAACGAAAAGATTGCCCGTATGTGCGCCGTCTGCCCCACCTTAAAGGAGCTGGAGCCTTACTTCCAAAGCAGTAAAGAATACTGGGCGGGGGAGGAGGGAGATCCGGAAGGATGGGAGGTCCGGGACGGCTGGGTCTTCTGGATTATCCGCACGGCCCTTGCCCAGGCCGGATATTACAGGGACGGAGCCACGGCGGATGCCGTCTGCCTTCAGATCCGGGACGAGCTGGAAGCCGCCATGGATGCGGGGCTTCTGGAGCGGCAGGCCACCATGCCTTCCACCTATATGTCTCCCTGGAGGAAAGGGTATCTGGGGGATCTCTTCGGCGCTCTGGGGAAAGCCCTGGCTTACACCGTTACCTATGAGGAGATGGAGACCCTGGTATACCTCTACAGCGAGCCGGACGAAAACGGCGGGAACCTGCTCTTTGAGCGGATCACCGGGGACAAGACGGTCTGGTATGAGTCCAATATGTTTGAGATGGCCGGATGGTATGCCTGTTATGAGGGAATGGAGGGCGTAACCCTGGAGGCCCGGACGGAGGAGGGGACGGTTCTTGGGACGGCGGAGTTTACGGAAAGCCCGGACATTGAAGCCTATCTCCGGGAACAGGGAAGGGAGGTTTCCGGGGCGGACAAGTGCCGGTTCCATCTGAAAGTTTATGGGGAGAAGCCGGATCAAAGGCTTTATCTGGATGTATACCAGAACGGGATACTGCTGGATACCTTTGCGCCGGAAGAGGACAGGACGAATTTTGAGACGGAAACAGGAAGACTGAATCTGGACTGGTTCTGGGATGTGCCGGAGCGTCATGGTTTTCTTTCGGATATTGCCTACAAGGGCGTGATCTTAAACGGGATCCGCCAGGTGTACCACTGGACAGGAGCTGTCCTTGCAGTGTTGGGTTTTTTTGCCTGGGTCTTCTTAAGCTTTCTTCTGTTCAAAAGAAAGCCCGCAGGGAAGAACCAGGAATTGCCGGAGAAGTGGCTGGTTACAAGTGCCCTTCTGGGAAGCTACCTGGTGCTGCTGGGAGGCATTTCCTACACGGAGATTTCCGGCTGGAACGCTATTTTGTACTGGTATCTCTCAGGAGCATATCCGGTAATGGCTGCCTTTGAAGTGCTGGCAATTTTATTTGCCCTGGATGAATATAAAATTAAGAAAAAGGAGAATCCAAATGAAACTGATTATTGACAATGCAAACATCGACGATATCCGCTCCATGTATGAATTTTTCCCCATGGACGGCGTAACCTGCAATCCCACCATTCTGGCAAAAGAAAAGCGCAATCCCTACGATGTGCTGAAAGAGATCCGGGATTTTATCGAGGACGGGGAGCTCCACGTCCAGGTGGTCAGCGAGGACTCGGATACTATGGTGGAAGAGGCTTACCGGATTTTGAAGGAGCTGGGGAATAACACCTATATCAAGATTCCTACCAACAAGGAAGGGCTGCGTGCCATCCGTATTCTGGCGGCTGCGGGAATCCATGTGACGGCTACGGCGATTTATACCCAGATGCAGGCATTTCTTGCAGCCAAGGCAGGGGCTTCCTATGTGGCTCCCTATATCAACCGCATTGACAACCTGGGCTCCGACGGCGTGCGCACGGCCCGTGAGATTCACGATATGTTCCGCAATTACGGATTTAAGACAGAGGTACTGGCGGCCAGCTTCAAAAACTCCAGACAGGTAATCACCCTCTGCGAGTATGGAATCGGAGCCACCAC
This sequence comes from uncultured Lachnospiraceae bacterium, assembly GCA_910586955.1. Classification (GTDB taxonomy): domain Bacteria; phylum Bacillota; class Clostridia; order Lachnospirales; family Lachnospiraceae; genus Laedolimicola. The sequence continues at coordinate 76,551 of CAJUMM010000002.1, forward strand.
CATCTCCCCGGATGTGCTGGATCTGCTGATTAAGAATGATTCCGTGGTGGCGGCCCTTCATACTTTCCGCGATGATTTTGAAGGGCTCTGCGGCAAGGGAAAGACTATGCTGAACTGCTAGGAGAAGCTATGATTGATTTACATCTGCATTTTGACGGCTCCCTGCTGCCCCGGACCATCCTGGAGCTGGCGAAAGAACAGGGAATCCAGCTGCCCTCAAAGGAGCCGGACGAGCTGAAATTATTTCTTTGTGCTCCCCAGGACTGCGGCAGCTTAAACGAGTATCTGGAAAAATTTGATCTGCCTCTTCTGGTCCTCCAGACGGAAGAAGCCATCCGGCGGGGCATGTATACCCTGGCCAGTTCCTTAAAGGAGCAGGGGATGCTGTATGGGGAAATCCGTTTTGCGCCCCAGCTCCATGTGAGGAAAGGGCTGACCCAGAATAGGGTGGTGAAGGCCGCGGTTCTGGGTATGCAGGAGGCCCTGGCGGGCTCCTTCTTTCAGGCCAATCTCATCCTCTGCTGTATGCGGGGGGCGGACAACCGGGGGGCAAACCTGGAGACGGTCCGGACTGCGGCTTCTTTCCTGGGACGGGGAGCAGCGGCCATAGACCTGGCCGGGGCGGAGGCCCTTTATCCCACAGGGGACTTCGGGGAAATCTTTGCCTATGCCCGGGCGCTTGGCGTTCCCTTTACCATCCATGCGGGGGAGGCGGACGGGCCGGAGAGCATCCGTGCCGCCCTTGATTTCGGTGCTGCCCGTATCGGGCACGGGGTGAGGGCCCGGGAGGACAGGGAGCTTCTGGAGCTTCTAAAAGAACGCTCCATTCCTCTGGAGATGTGTCCCACCAGCAATGTGCAGACCAAGGCCGTGAGGAGCTTTGGGGAGCATCCGGTTCTTGATTATCTTCGGGCCGGCCTTTTCGTGACCGTAAATACGGACAATATGACGGTGTCCGATACTACCATAGAGGGAGAGTATCAAAGGCTTTCCCGGGAGCTTGGCATGACAGAGGAGGAGCACCGGCAGCTTCTCTACAATGCTGCGGACGCCGCGTTTCTGACGGCAGAGGGGAGAGGGCGGCTGAAAGATGTGATTGAGAAGGTACTTGGAGGAGCGTGTTATGGCGGGAGTTAGGGCAAGAAGCATTGAGGAACAGATAGAAGATTTTGCGAAAAGACAGCTGAAGGAAATAAAATATTTTACGAAAACAGAGGCAATTAATCCGGAAATTGAAGAAGCGTTTCGCGCGGCGCCCTCCAAGAGCGGCGGCAGCGGAATGAATTATCCTGACATTAAACTGTTTTTGGAAACAGAGGAAAAGAGGAAGATACCGATTGTGATTGAGGTCAAGGGTTCCAAAGGAGCCCTTGTAAAAACCAATGCGAAAGGGGAGGTAGAGAACAGGACAAAAGAGGGAACCTCTCATTTTTCAAATATTAAGAAATATGCTGTAAACGGAGCGGTCCATTATGCGGATGCGATTATAAACCATACTTCCAGCTATAAAGAAGTGATTGCCATCGGCTTTAACGGCTACTATGAAGGTGCGGAACTTGTTACAGAGCTGGCTGTTTATTGTGTGGCGACCAAATATTTTGGTATCCCCAAAAAAGTAGGGTCATATACGGATTTTTCTTTTTTGGATTTGGGAAACCGGAAGAAATTTATGGAGCGCATCGATGGATTGGGCTTGACGGAAGCAGAGATTGAGGCGAAAACAAAAGAGTACGAAAATGAAATGGAAAGCAAGCTGAAACGGCTGAACCAGACCATGCAGGACAAATTAAATATTTCCGTGGGTTCCCGTGTGGAGCTGGTGGTGGGCATGATCATGGCCGGTCTTGGGGTTCCGGGAAAAGTTGCGCCTCTTGAGATAGGGGATTTAAAGGGGGAGAGTGGAAGCAAAAGCAATGACGGATATGTGATTATCAATAAAGTGGATTCCTTTCTTGCTGAGCGCAGCCTGCCCCAGGAAAAGAAAAATATGATTGTCACGGATCTTTCCAGAGTATTTGTCTATTCCGAGTTATGGAAACCGATAAATGGGGAGAGCAAGTTAAAAAGTATTTATACGATCGTCAAGAATGATATTATGCCTTTTTTTACATCGGATAAGCATCTGGATTTTTCGGGGAAGCTGTTTAATGTTTTGAACGAGTGGGTTGACATTCCTGACAGTGACAAGAATGATGTGGTTTTAACGCCCCGTTATGTTACGGAGCTGATGGCGAAGCTGGCCCAGGTACATATGGACAGTTACGTTTGGGATTATGCGGCGGGCTCGGCGGGATTTCTTGTTTCCGCTATGAAATTGATGATAAAAGATGCGGAAGAACGAATCAAAAGTCCGGCAGAGTTAGAAAAAAAGATCCGCAAAATTAAAGATGAGCAAATCCTGGGGATCGAAAAGAGAGTAGACATTTATATGCTTGCGGTTCTCAATATGATTTTGATGGGGGACGGTTCCTCGAATATTGTGAACGAGGACAGCCTGACGGAATTTTCCGGGAAATATGAGCAGGGGGATTTAAAAGGGCAGGATTTCCCGGCGAATGTTTTTTTGCTAAATCCCCCTTATTCTGCCCCTGGAAAGGGATTTATCTTTGCCGAGAAAGCCTTAAACCGTATGAAATCGGGAAAAGCGGTGATATTGATTCAGGAAAATGCAGGGAGCAAAGGAGGACTTCCCTACACAAAAAAGATATTGGAGCGTCATACGCTGCTGGCAAGTATCCGCATGGCAGATATTTTTAAGGGAAAAGCAGGGGTGCAGACCGGAATTTATCTTTTTGATGTGGGTACGCCCCATGACAGAAAGCGTCTGGTGAAATTTATTGATTTCTCCAATGACGGCTATACCCGGCAGAACAGAAAAAAAGCCACCCAGAAGACCAATTTAAAGAATACGGATCATGCGCCGGAACGGTACGAGGAAATTGTGAATCTTGCTCTGTATGGAAATCATTATCTTAATTATTTCAGGGAGAGCGACTATATTGAGGATACCATTACGCTGGAGGGAGACGACTGGACCTTTGCGCAGCATCAAAAGATACATACGGTTCCCGGTGAGGAGGATTTCCGGAAAGCCGTAAAGGAATATCTGGGATGGAAGGCGTCAGTCAAGCTGGGGAAGGATGCCTCAGTTATCATCCGCAATCTGCCGGATTCTATGGAATGCAGAAACGAATTGGAAGAATACGGACTTTCGGAGGAGGAAGAGCAGACCCTAAGGAATTGGAGAGCGCACAAAGGAAATTACAAGATTTTTGAGGCCAGGGAGCTTTTTGAAGTGAAGAGCAATCCCCAGCTCAATAAGGATAGCTTTCAGTTTACCGATAAAATAGAGGGAAACTATCCTTATTTTACAAGGACCGTGATGAACAACGGAATTGCAGGATATGTGAAATATCTGGATGAAGAGCATAAGATTCCGGGAAACGGCATTGCCGTGGGTATGCTTGGCATGGAGTTCTTTTATATGCGGGATGATTTCTATGCAGGCCAGTTTACGAAAACCATTTATCCTGTTTTTAAAGGAAAGGAATTGTTCGACGAAGCGACTGCAGAATATTTTCTGGCATGGTTTAACAAAAGCAGCGCGGTGTACAAAAGGGTCTTGGTAAGGGATTTTGAAAAAACCTTCGGCAGTACCGAAGTGGAACTGCCGGTTACTGAAGACGGGGATATCGATATGGAGTTTATCCGGAATTTTGTGACAGCCCAGGAAAAGATGCTGATTCAGGACATGAAGGCTTTCTGGTTTTCCCAAATTGAGAAAATAAAGGAAATGAGCCATCTGTCTATTGAGCTTCAAAACAGTCCCCAAGCTCCTCCAAATCCAGACACCTAAGCCCCAGGGCAAAAGCCTTAGAAACCTCCCTTTGGGGAACCTCTCCAATAGGCAGCACCGGAGGCGGCTGCCGGTCATAGGGGGCGATCCACTTGTCAAACCACAGGGTCTCGTGTTTCTGGCCGCACATGCAGGTCTCACTGAAAAAATGACTGGAAATTCCAAATCCAAAATGAATCAAGAGCTGCTCAGCCTTCGGGTTGGGCGCTTTTATTTGCGCAAAAACCCGCTGGACATGCTGGGACCTAAGAAGGGCAAAAAGGGCGGTGGTCAGGGAGACTGCAACTTTGCACTCCGTGTAGGGGCGGGCGGTTGACACAAAGAAGCTCACGTCCCGGTCGATAGTGGCGCCTTTTACATCGGGACAGGCGTAGGCATAGCCCAGGAGGGTTTCCCCATAGAAGCAGAGAAGAAAGGGATATTCCCTGGAAATCTCCCGGATTTTAAGCTTGCTCTGAGACAGGGAGGGAAGGGGAGTCCGGTCGTGGATGAGGGACGCCCTGGTGCGGTTGGATTTGAGAACGGAGAGGACGGCCGGGGCGTCCTCCGGGGCTGCGAAGCGGAATAGGGGAACCATGGAAACCTCCTGAAAATTTCGGTAATTACGGTATCTGTCCGTTATTTTAGTGTTTTCGCCAAGGGAAGTCAATGAAATGTGCGAAAAAGCCAACAAAGTGCAAGTATTGGTCAATAATTGTGGGTGACTTTTCTATCGGCGGATGGTATTTTGGACAGGAAAAGAGTAGTAACCCAGCAAAGGAATGGAGGTTTGTATATGTTTCAGGAGTTAAAGAAAAATTTTGCCCACCCGTCCAACCGCTACGGTCCTGCGCCCTTCTGGTTCTTAAACGGGGATCTGGACCGGGAAGAGCTGAAATGGCAGGTGAATGAGATGAAGGATAAGGGCTTGTCCGGCTATGTGATGCACTCCCGCTATGGCCGCAGGATCCCTTATATGTCTGATGAATTTTTTGACCGCATCGGCTGCATTGTGGAGGAGTCGGAGAAAATCGGCATGAATCCCATTATCTACGATGAGGATGACTGGCCCAGCGGCATGAGCGGCACTAAAGTGCTGGATCTGCATCCGGAGTATAAGCATAAGCAGCTGTGTATCGCCAGGATCCGAATGAAAAAGGACGAGAAGATCCGCAAGACCTTCCCCAAGGGAGCCATTCACCGGGCCTTTGTCTGCCGCATTGTAAAGGATGACCAGGATCTGGCTAAGGTTCAAGTTACGGATGTGACGGATGTGACCTGCCAGGCCAAGGGCTGCAAATTCCGCTATGAAAATACGGAAGGCTATGATCTGCTGGTAATCTTTAATTTTGAAAGCGCCAGCGGCTATATTATGAAGACTACCTTCCCCAGGATGAAGGGATTTGAGCCTGCCCTTCAGGAGTGGAGCTGGTATTTCCCCCTGGGAGAGTACGTGGATATCCTGAATCCGGCAGCGGTCCGCTGTTTTCTGGAGACTACGGCTGAGGAGTATCTGGACCGCTGGAGCGATAAATTCGGGAAAACCCTCCGGTTTTTCTACACGGACGAGCCGGGGCTTTACACTACCATGCGGGGGGACGACACGGCGGTGCCCTGGTCGGATATCTACGAGGAGACCTTCCAAAAGGAATTTGGTTACAATATCAGCGACGAGCTGATTTCCCTGGCTGTAGGAGCCGGAGAGAAATCCGGGAAGATCCGCCATGATTTCTGGAGGCACTTAACGGATCTCTTCCAGAAGAATTTCTTCGATCAGTACAGCCAGTGGTGCCGGGATCACGGTATGCAGCTTACGGGGCATCTGCGCCTGTGCTATCCCCAGCTGGTATGGCAGAGAAACTATGCAGGGGATGCCATGGATCTCTTTAAGGCTATGGATGTTCCGGGGGTGGATCGCCTGGACACTCCCAGCGTGTGCCAGCGCCTGGGCACGGAGGACTGGCAGTGGCAGGTGGAGGACAAGGCGGCCTCGTCCATCGGCCACCAGTATGGCAAGGAGCGCCGTATGACGGAATCCTTCGCGGTAGGCGGCTGGGATTATCGTTTTGCGGATATGAAGAGGGTCAGCGACTGGCAGTATATGATGGGCATGAATCTTCTGGTTCCCCATGCGTTCCACTATTCCCTGTCCGCCCAGCGCAAGCATGAGTGCCCGCCCTCTTTCTTTTACCAGAATCCCCTGTGGCAGCGCTACAAAATCTACGCCCAGTATTTGAGCCGTCTGGGAGAAATGATGATCGGCGGCAGGAACATCGCGGAGATCGCCGTTCTCTATCCCATGACCACCATCTGGGTGGACGACGTGCCGGAGGCGGATGTGCAGGACGCCGTCAACAACATCGATCGGGATTTTGCCTATGTGACGGATCTCCTGCTCCGAAGGCAGATGGATTATGATATTCTCAACGAGAACCATTTGTCCGACTGCTCGGTGGCGGAGGGAAAAATTGAGATGGGGGAGGCTGTCTACCGGCTGCTGGTGGTTCCGCCTATGATGACGATCCGGGCGGAGACGGAGGCTTTTCTTAAAAATTACGTGGAAAAGGGCGGCAAGGTGCTTTTCCTGTCCCTAGTTCCATGGAAGGATCTGGAGGGCAGGAAGCTGGGATATCTGGCGGACGCTTTTCAAACCCTTTTTGATACAGATATTACAAAGGGGCTCGACACTTACCTGGAGGCGGGCGTGCCTGTGGCTGTAAAGAAGTCGGAAAATGGACAGATTGCCTTTGTACATACCGGGGTGATGAAGGATCACTTTCCGGGGGACGCCGTGGCCGATATGATTGCCTCCATGCTGGATCTGGATGTGCGGATGCGCTCGGAGGCGGGCGCCAACTTGTACTACAACCATCATGTGAAAGGGAACCTGGATCTTTATTTTATCCACAATGCCGACGAGGCGGGGCACCATGCGGATATTTCCCTGCGGGCTCTGGGCAAGCCGTACCTGTTTCTGCCTGAGACCGGGGAGGTGAAGGAGCTGCCCTTCTACCGCCAGGCGGAGGGGCGCACGGAGCTTAAGAATTATTATATAGCTCCTCTTCAGTCTATGTTTCTTGTCCTGGAGGGCGAGGAGGCCTGCGTGGGCTCTTATGAGGAGAGCAACCTGTGCCTGGCCGCCCCGGGCAAGGCTTATGTGCCAGCCTATGAAGAGGCGGGGTATACGGTGATCGACGGGACACGCAGGGAGTACGCCAATACCATGAAGGAGCGGGCCCTTGGGGATGTCTGGGGCAGAAAGCTTAAAGATCCCAACGTATTGATTCTGGATCACTGGAATATGGCCCAGGACGAGGCCAGCGAGGAGGCGTACACCGCCCAGTCCTTCGGGGACTCCGGGCGCTCCTGCATCAAGTATACGGCGGAATTTCGGGTGGAGGATCCGTCCATCGGGCTCTCCCTGGTGGTGGATCGGATCTCGGAGATCGTCTATGACGGGGAGCAGATGCCCATTGAGATCCTGGTAAACGGGACGGTGGTGAAGGATTTCCACCATTCCAGTTTCCTGGATCATGAGATGAACGAGGTGGATATCTCTTCCTTAGTGGTGAAGGGAATCAATTCCGTGACCATGATCTACGAGCATAAGCTCTACGGCTTTGAGGGCAAGACAGGGATCAACAAGATTGGCATGCTGTGGGATCCTGCCTATATCGTGGGGGATTTCAGCCTGAAGAAGGAGGCCGGATGCCCCAACACCTACGCCATCGTTAGCCAGGAGGAGACCATCCGCACCGGCTCCTGGGCGCCCCAGGGCCTGGTGAATTACAACGGGGCCGTGGAGTACAGCCAGACCTTTGCCTTGTCGGCGGCGGAGGTTTTGGGGAAACGGATCCTGGTGGACGCCGGGGACGTGCGGGAGTGCCTGGATGTGACGGTGAACGGAGAGCTTGTGGAATCCCGGATATGGCTGCCTTATGTGGTGGATATCACGGATTATGTGAAGGAGGGGGAAAATGAGATTGCCCTGGAGGTTCGGTGTACGCCCAAGAACCTGATGAACAAATCCATGACTCCCTATGGCTTGCTCAGTGCGGTGAGGCTGATGATTTGCGACGAGATCCGGCTGTGAGAATGTGGACAGATCATTCTTTTGCCAGGGCTGCCGTTAGATGTTGCGGCAGCCCTGCGCCGTTTACAGGAGGCTTTTTGGGGGTGGGCGGCTTTTCCTGCCGGGCTGCCGCGCGTCAGTGGATGTCGCGCTTTTCAGCGATGACGGGCCAGAGCTTTCGGAATTCCTGGGGCGTCATGCCTTCCTGGGCTTTGAACTGGCGGGTGAAGTGGCTGGTGTTCTCAATGCCCACGGCGTAGGAGATCTCGCTGATGGAGAGCTGGGAGGTCAGCATCAGTTCTTTGGCCTGTTTGAGGCGCAGATAGATGACGTACTCGGTGGGGGATTGGCCAAGATAGCGTTTAAATTGTTTTTGCAGATAAAATTGATTCAGGTTAAACTGGGCAGATAGGCTGGATAAGGTGATTTTTTCGGTGTAGTGGGTCAGCAAGAAGCTTCGGATTTCCTGAACGACGGTTGGAATATTTTCGGAGGATGCGGCGGAAGCGGAGATCAGAGCAACCATAAGCTGTGTGATCAGGCTGGAGGCATAAACATCTTTTTCCAACTGCTCGCGTGGTGAGGCGTAGAGATCTGCCAGCTCCTGGATGAGGTTCAGAGCAGGAGAGTTAAGAGGAAGTGTTGCCACAGGCTTATTTCCGGTGTTTTTTAGAAAAAGAGAGTAGTAGGATCTGGCGGCTCCACCCACAAAGTGCAGCCAGATCACATGCCAGCTGCCGTGAGTTTTGCTGGTTCCGTAGACCTGAGGGGAGAGGCAGTCGATCCAGAAAAACTGTCCTGGTTTTAACGTGTAGCTCTGATTTCCGTAGTGGAGATACCCTTCCCCGGAAAGGGTCAGCTTGACCAATAAGGAATTTAGGCCTTCCCGATCTGTAGAATAATCCTGGCGGCTGTAGAAGTTGCCAATATCCGTGGTATAGACGAGAGATTCCTTAGCGAATCCGGTAGCGCTGATTACCTGCCAGGTGGAATCTTCTGTATAGTCCAGAACGCAATAACTATGTGTTGCCATAAAAACCTCCAATTTCAGCTGGTGACGGATATGTCAAGATAATGCTAAAAGTGAGCAAGATAAACTAAAGCCATATTTCTGTTTTACGTATATAATATAATAAACAGGAAGAAAGAGCAATAATAAAGTTTTAAAATGTAAAAAAGGCACTATTATACCAAAATATTCGCAAATAATTGTGAAAAATTTATACAATAAAAAGGACTGAGCGAAGAATTAAGGAAAAAAGAAAAATATAGAAAAAATGGTTTTTTGTACCAAGATTGTGCAAAAGATGTGGTAAGTGCGGCCAAAAATTTGATAGACGGGAGATGAGGCAATGTCAGAATATGTCCTTGAGTTGAAAGGTATTACAAAAATTTTCCCGGGCATTCGCGCCTTGGATCGGGTGGAATTTCAACTGAAGAAAGGTGAGATCCATGCTTTGATGGGGGAAAACGGAGCGGGCAAATCCACCTTTATTAAAGTGATTACCGGAGTGCATCAGGCAGAAGAGGGAGAGATGTTCCTGGATGGCAGAAAAGTGTCATTTCGGGGTCCTCAGGATGCGCAGAAGGCGGGCATTGCGGCCATTTACCAGCATGCGACGGCCTATCCCCACCTGACTGTGGCGGAGAATATTTTTATGGGGCATGAGAAGATGCGGCGCGGTATGATTGACTGGAAGGCCATGAACTGCGGGGCGAAGGAACTGCTGGATGTCTTATCCGCGGAATTTGGCCCCACGGATCTGATGGGCTCGCTGTCTGTGGCGCAGCAGCAGATGGTGGAGATCGCCCATGCCTTGTCTGTCAACGCGCGGATCTTGATTATGGATGAGCCGACGGCTGCCCTGACGAAGGCGGAGTCGGAAAAGCTCTACGAGATTACGGAGAAGTTGAGGGACGACGGCGTGTCTGTGATCTTTATCTCCCATCGGTTCGAGGATATGTACCGGCTGGCGACTCGGGTGACGGTGTTTCGTGACGCCCATTATATCGGGACTTATGATGTGGACGGCATTTCCAATGCGGATCTGATCAAGGCTATGGTCGGGCGCGATATCAAGATGCTGTTTCCCAAGCCGGAGGTGGAGTTTGGGGATGAGATGCTCCGTGTAGAGAAGCTTTCCAGGACGGGATATTTCGAGGATGTGTCTTTTTCGGTGCGCAGGGGTGAGATCCTGGGGCTGACGGGGCTGGTGGGCGCCCGCCGCACGGAGGTGGCGCAGGTGATCTTTGGGATCGAGAAGGCGTCCCGCGGGGATATCTACGTGGAGGGAGAAAAAGTTCAGATACATAGTCCTTTAGATGCGATGCGGCACGGGATTGGTCTGCTGACGGAGGATCGGCAGAGGTATGGGCTGATTCTGGAGTGGGGCATCGGGCGCAATATTACCCTGCCGGAGCTGCCAAGGTATACCAGGAACGGCCTCCTGAAGGAGAAGGAGGAGAACCGGAAAGCGGCCCGGTATGCGGAGGACGTGGATGTGAAGGCGGTGACGGTGTTTGATCCGGCCGGCAGCCTGTCCGGCGGTAACCAGCAGAAGGTGGTGGTGGCCAAGGTCCTGGGATCGGAGATGAAGGTTTTGATTCTGGACGAGCCTACCAAGGGGGTGGACGTGGGATCCAAGGCTGCCATCTATGAGATTATGGGGGAATTGGCCCAGAAAGGCTATGCCATTATTATGATTTCTTCGGAGATGCCGGAGATCCTGGGAATGTGCGACCGGGTCGTGGTCATGTGCGACGGACGGGTCACGGGGGAGCTTGGCAGGGAGGAGCTTGATCAGGAGCGGATTCTGGTGCTGGCCATGACCAGGCAGAAGCATGGAGATAAAGGAGGTGGCGGCCTTGAATAAAATGAAGAAATTGTTTCAATCTCGGGAAATAAGCTTGCTGTTGGTAATGATTATTCTTTGTGCACTTATCCAAATGCGGAACTCTAGTTTTTTGACAGCCAGTGTGATGAACTCGATCCTTAAAAATTATTCTTATACGATGATGCTTTCGGTTGGAATGTTGATGGTTCTGTTGATTGGGGGCATTGATATTTCTGTTGGGGCGACTCTGGCGTTTTCCGGTATGACTGCCTCCCTGTTGATGCGGAGCGGAGCGCTTACCAGTTGCTTTCAAGTGTTTCTTGCGAGTACTTTGATTGGAACTTTTTGTGGATTCCTCACGGGTCTGGTGATTGCCAAAGGAAAGGTGATTCCGATTATCGCTACCTTGGGCATCCGCTATATTTATCGAGGTATGTCTTATCTGGTTTCGGGTTTTAAATCGGTGAATGCTTCCAGTATGCTGCAGGACTACAAGAATTTTGCGCAGGATTCTACTTTGGGTATCAATAATCTGGTTTTGCTTACGCTGGGGGCCTATATTCTCTTTTTTATAGTTTTACGTTGGACCAAATTTGGCCGACGGATTTACGCAGTAGGTTCCAATCCTTCAGCGGCTGTAGTTAGCGGCATCCCGGTAGATTGGGTTAAAATTTCCGTCTATACCATTATGGGCAGTATTTGCGGAGTATGCGGTTCCATGTATGTGAGCTATTATACCTCTGCCCAAAATAATATGGCTACAGGTATTGAAATGGATGTGATCGCCTCCTGCGTAGTGGGAGGGGTGGCTTTGAGCGGCGGCCGCGGAAATGTGGCGGGAGTGCTGATCGGTTCAGCCACCATCGCAATTATCAGCAAGTCCTTAAGCCTGGTGGGGATCAATCCCTTCTGGCAGCAGGCCTTGAAGGGAGCGATTATTTTGGTGGCGGTTATGGTTAATGTAATCGTCCAGAGGAATATGGACAAGCACATTCTGGAAAGAAGGGAGGTTTAAGATTTGGCTAATAAATCGGGGAGAACCATCCTGTTTGAGAAAAAGGTGACGCTGCGTTCGGTTTTGGCTACACGCGAGGCTATGCTGATTCTGCTTTTTCTGGCAGTCAATCTTATGAATATCAGCATTTCCCCCAACTACCTGAACAGCTATACGTTATTTACGAATATTAACAGCTTTATGGTAAAGGGATTTATTGCTCTTCCCATGGCGTATGTTCTTCTTCTGGGAGAAATTGATATCTCTGTGGGCTCTATGGTGTGCTTAAGTGCGACCATACTCGGCTTGGTCTACAATGGAACGGGCTCCATTCTTTTGGCGATTTTCACGGCGCTGGCGGCAGGGACTCTCTGTGGAGCATTTAACGGCCTGATTTTGACGCAGTTTACAGAGCTGGCCTCCATGATTGTGACGCTGGCAACTATGACCCTGTACCGCGGATTCTCAGAGATGCTTTTGGGAGACAAGTCTACCAATGGAATGCGCAATGTGGAATGGTTTATGGATATCTATGATGGCCGTGTTGGGCATGTGCCGTATCTGTTTCTGATGTTCTGTATTTTGGCAGTTATTTTTGGCGTGGTTATGCACAAGACGGTTTTTGGCAGGCGGATGTATGCCATCGGTGCGAATCAGGAATCGGCACGGTATTCCGGTATCCAGGTACAGAAGATTCGGATGATTGTCTTTACGCTGACAGGTCTGATTTCCGGTTTGGCCGGAGTTTTCTACTGTGCCTGGATGGGTACGGTGAAGAATAACATTGCAGAGGGTTATGAGATGGAGGCAATCTGCATGTGTGTGCTGGGCGGTATCTCTACGGATGGCGGGAAGGGAAATTTTCCGGGAGTTTTAATAGCGATTTTTACCATGGGCCTGCTGCGTTACGGACTGGGCCTGATCAATATCAACTCGGAGATTATTAATATTATTATTGGAATGTTATTGGTCTTGGTGGTGATGCTGCCGGAGCTGAAACGGATTTTTAAGTAGTTATAAGCACGGATGTGTTTATATAGATACTATGAGAACGCAGCATAGGAGCTGCAGGAACGGCGAATATTTCTGACTGGAGAGCGCGCAGCCAGGCAGGGGTGTTAGCTTGAAAAAGAAAGGGAAGGAAACAAGATTATGAAAAAACGAATTGCACTTATGATGGCTTTTGTCATGGTTATGGGGTTTACGGCCTGCTCCGGCAAAACGCCTTCTGCTGAACAGCCGGAAAGTGCTCCGGCAGAGGCGCCCGCAGAGGCGGAAGCCCCAGCGGAGGATACAGAATCCAGTGGCGGACTGACTTTTGCCATCGTTCCCAAGCAGGCGGGGAACGAGTATCATGAGGTGATTGCAAATGGTTTTAATGATGCTTGTAAAGAGCTGGGCGTTACTCCTATCGTACAATATCCGGAAGACACTTCTGCAGAGGCTCAGATTACGGTGATTAACAACCTGATTGCTCAGAAGGTAGATGCTATTGCTATTGGAGCAAACGATGCGGAGGCTCTGGAAGGGACGATCAAGACGGCAAAGGATCAGGGAATTGTGGTCGTTACTTTTGATTCGGATACCAAGGGCAGCCAGGTATTTGTAAATCAGACAGCCAATGACGCACTTGCACAGGTTTTGGTAGATTCTGTGCTGGACATGACCGACGGAGAGGGACAGTTTGCAGTATTGTCCGCAACTTCCACCGCAACCAACCAGAACGCATGGATTGCTGCCATGGAGAAGCTGATTGCGTCTGATGACAAGTATTCGAAACTGGAGTGGGTGACTACGGTCTACGGCGATGACGAGGATCAGAAATCTTATGACGAGGCAGAGTCCCTGATGACCAATTATCCGGATCTGAAGGTAATCTGCAGTCCCACCTGCGTTGGCTATGTAGCAGCCTGCAAGGCAGTTACGAATGCAGGGAGTGATATTAAGGTTGCCGGAGTTGGGATGCCCTCCTGGTCTCTGGGTTATGTGGGCGAAGGGACCTGCTCGGAGTACATGTATCTGTGGAATCCCATTGAGATCGGCAATCTTACGGTTTACACCATGCAGGCGTTGTTGGATGGTGATATTACAGGGGCAGAGGGTGAAACTTACACGGCAGCAAATGGAAAAGAGTATACGATTGTGGCACCTGATGAATCCGTGGGTATCTATTCCACCCAGGTTATCGTGGGAGATCCCTTCCGGTTTGACGGCAGCAACATCGAGGAGTGGGCAGCAAAATTCTAACGTATAGAGCTGCATAACTGGAATCGGCAAATATCCGAACAATGCCCGGAAGGAAACGATTTTCTAACGGGCATTGGGAGGACGTCTGCGAAACTTTACACAGGAGGTTCATATGGCAACACAAAGATATGCTTGGAAATGCAAGCTGCTTCCGGGGCGGCTGGAGGAGTGGAAATACCGTCATGACTATATGTGGCCGGAGATGATTCAGGCTTTGAAGGATGCCGGCATCCGCAATTACACGATATGGACGGATGGAGAAGAGCTGTTCGGCTATTATGAGTGCGACGATGTGGAATTTACTACCCGGTCACAGGCGGAAAATCCGGTAGTGGACGCATGGAATATTCATGTGAAGGATGTGATCACCATGGTGATGGATCCCGAAACCGGAGCACAGCCGCCTCTGGAGCAGGTTTTTTACTTTGAATAGCAAATATCCGGTAAATTGAGAGGTAAAAAAGGAGAAGACATATGAAGTACGAAAAAGAAAAAATCTGGAGAATGGAAGGGGGGTATATTGAGACATGCAACTGTGACGTGGTGTGCCCCTGTTTGATTAATTCGATTGGCAACAATAAGGTTGCGGCAACGTATACCCATTGTGATTTGTTTTTAGGGTATCAGATTAAAAAGGGTCATTTTAAAGATGTGGATTTGTCGGGACTTAATATTGTTTTGGCATATTACAGTCCGGGCTATCTTATGGAGATTCAAAATTGGAAAGGCGCTTACTACTTTGATGAGCGCGCGACGGAAGAACAGTACAACGCACTGATAGAGATGTTTATGAAGGATAATGGCGGACAGCCTCAGGCTCTTCGCGAAATGTGTCAGGAGATCTTAGGCGTGCGCAGGGCGAAAATTGAGATTGATATGCAGGAACGCTATTGCTCCATTAAAGTGGATGATATTGCGAAAGCCCGCGTGGATGCGATTGCGAGCATTCCGGAGGGAGAATTGGTGAAGGTGACAAATATCCATCCGCAATGTATTGATGTTGTCCAGGGTGTAAATACAGATATGTATTGGCGCGACTATGGATTTACTTTTGAAAACACCGGGCGCAGCGGTTTGTGGGGAGAGTTTATCTGGCAGGATAATTATGCCAATGGTTTAAAACCGGGAAATTGAGAATGAGTACAGCCGGACAGTATTTGCTGTTCGGCTGATTCTTAAATGAAAGGTAAAGGGTATGGCACATGAAGAAGCATAGCGTATTGCCTGTTGTATTCATTGCATGGGGCAGCCTGACAATCTTGATTCCCTGGTTTTTATTTCCGGCATGCGGTACAAGGGTGGAGCTTGTAACAGGAAGCAGCACACCCATGAAGTGTCATTGGACAGCAGTGATGACGACTTGTCTGGGAGCGTTGGCGATAGCTGATGGAATATTTTGCGTTTTTGCAAAAACCTCTCATGAAAAGATATTATTGGGAGGAATGTATTGTTTGCTGGGGATTGCGATTGTACTTACACCGACAGCGTTGATTGGCGTTTGCGGCAATACGGCTATGTACTGCCATATGGCCATGCGTCCGGCTCTGGTAATTAATGGGTGCGGGATTCTGTTTACAGGTGTGATAAGCATGGTTTGCAATTTTGCAGAGAGCAGGCGGATAAAAGCGGATAAGGAATTGTAAACAGGTCGGAGCGGTTATGCGTAGAATAGCATTTCGAAATATTTTATTTTATAAATCCAGAAACATTGGCATTTTGGTGATGGTTGCAATTTTTGCCTTTGTCTTGTTAGTTGTATCTATCGTAATTAATAGCATACAGATAGGGATAAACAGCGCAGGGGAGCGTATGGGTGCGGATATTATGGTTGTGCCAAAGGGCTATGAGGGAGAGCTTGTGGAGGTATTACTGCGCAGCGAACCGAGTACCTTTTATTTTGAGGAAGATCAAAGAGAACGGTTGGAGATGTTATCTGCTGTTGAAAAGGCATCTTCCCAATTATATATAGAATCCCTGAATGCCTCCTGTTGTTCATTGCCGGTCCAGATTATCGGGGTGGATTTTAAAAATGACTTTGTCGTAACTCCTTGGATCTCGGTGGGAGGAAAAAAAGTGCCGCAGAACGGAGAGGTCGTAATTGGCTATTTGGTAGAAGCGCAGCCGGGCGACAGCATAATACTTTATGGAACGGAATTTCCGGTAACGGCGCGATTGGCACAGACAGGTACAGGCTTTGATTCTTCTGTTTTTATGACGATGGAAACTGCAAAAAGCATGATTGGCAATTCGGAGCAGAAGGCCTTGCATGTAGCGGCAAGCAGCCCGGAAGCGGTTTCCTGCTACATGGTGGATGTCGTACAGGAGATGGATATGGAGGAGGCGGCAGCACAAATTGAAACCTTGCTGCCTGGAGCGAAGGCGATGATATCGAATCAGCTGCTGGGAAACATGTCCGGTATTTTGCGAATAGTAAAAATTCTCGTGCTTTTGGTGCTTATACTCTTGTGGATCATGGTGGCTACGATTTTAGGAGTGGTTTTTCATGTATCAATCAAAGAACGTAAAGGGGAATTGGGGCTTTATCGTTTACTGGGATATAGTAAAAAGAAAATTGCCTGGCTGTTGCTGAATGAGTCCCTGTTATTGAGCATAGCAGGAAGTGCATGTGGAATATTCTGTGGTTGTATTGTGGTGTTTCCATTTAAAAATCTAATTGCGGCATCTATAGAGCTGCCCTACAAGAGCTTATCCTTGGAGGCTATTCTGTGGTATATTTTTTTCTGTATGTTCCTGGCAATCGCGACAGGATGTTTGTCTAGTTTGTTGGCGTTTGGAAAAATTAAAAGGATTGAGACAATTCTGTTGGTAAAGGAGGAATTGTGATGTTGCTTTCTGCCTTGAATCTTTGTAAGGATTACAATCAGGAATCCGGAGAAGCGGAAGTATTAAAAAATTTAAACCTTACAGTAGGGCAAAACGAGTTTGTCTGCATCACAGGACGCTCCGGAAGCGGAAAATCTACGCTGTTAAATATTTGTGCAGGAATTTTAAGACCAACGTCAGGAGAAGTGTTCTTAAATGGCGAAGCGTTATATGAGAAAAATGACAGAGAGCTTTCTTTTTTACGGAACGACAGGATCGGTTATATTTTGCAGGGATATTCGGTATTTCCTAATATGACGGTGCGTGAGAATGTACAGTTCCCGTACTATATGTATAAACGTTCCGGCGGGATAGACGGCTATACGGATTATCTAATGAACAAAACAGGGATTGCCCATTTGGAGAAGCGCAGAGCATCAAAGCTCTCAGGGGGTGAGGCAAGACGTGTCGCCATAGCGCGTGCGCTGGTAAACCGGCCTGAGGTTCTTCTGGCGGATGAGCCTACAAGTGATCTGGATAAGGTAACAACAAAAGAAATCATGGGGTTGTTAAAGGAGATTCAAAAAGAAGGATTGACAATCCTGATGGTGACGCATGATCTATGTACTCTTGACTACACGGATGTAAATTATGAAATGGAAGACGGAAGATTAAAACCGCTAAAGTGAGTGAGGATAATGTATAGAAGAGAATTAACAATCGAAGAAAGATACCGTCAAAGTACAAAGGTTATCTTGTTGATACTCATTTTACTGACCATATTTGCATGGGGATATCTGATTTGGCAGAACGCATCCTCCGGCATGGGAATGGTGATGGATATGGGTGCGGAAAGTGGGCAGATGGAAACAGAAATGGCGCAGAGGACAGTAGCGGCATTGACAAATGTTTCTGTTCCTTCTTTTAGCATGTTTGTGCCGATGTGGTTTGTCATGTGCATTGCTATGATGCTCCCCACGGCAATTCCCATGGTACTGGCTGTCAGTAAAATCTGTGTAAAGCGGGCGCAAGGAACGCGGGGATTTATCTATGGGCCGGTGTGCTCATTTATACTTGCGAGATCGGAAGAGCACACGTCTGAACTCCAGTCACGCACACAAATCTC
>CAJUMM010000003.1:0-5158 GCA_910586955.1 uncultured Lachnospiraceae bacterium
CGACCACCGAGATCTACACTCTTTCCCTACACGACGCTCTTCCGATCTCGCAGCGCCTGCTTACCGCAATGGCGTACTCCCCCGCTTTGCCCGCCAGATCCAAAATAACATGATTTCTTCCGGCAAGCCTCCGGAAACAGGCATCCGGCAGCAAATCCATCATTTTCCCTGTGACCTTTTCCGGAGTAGCCACCTCGGAAGAAGACAGACGCTCAAACTTCCGGATGGCCGTCAGGGCCCGCTCTACGGGAGGAAGGGAGTCGTCATGGGCAAGACGGCTGATATTCTGGATCTTATAGTCCAGACGGCTTAAGACAAAGGCATTCATATGGCGGATGAAAAGCTCCGGCACCGCCCGGTCAATCTGCAGATTCCCCGCAATTCTGGGATTCTCACCCTGGTTTAAGGTTTCCAGAATTTCCTCCAGGGAGTGTACCTCATCCTTCGAAAGAAAAGCGTAAAACAAAAGCCTGGAGTAATAGGTCCGGAACTTTTCTTCCAATTTCTTCCGTTCCTGTTCCTCCGAGAGCTCCCGCTTCCGGCTCTCTTCCCCCCTGGGAGCGTCCTCCGGCTCCCCGTCTTCCTCAGGAATCTCCAGATCCCTCTCCTCCCCTTTTACAGCCTCCAGCTCAAACCCCTGCACCGAGCCGATCTCCGCCTGGCGCTCAATCAGCCGGCGGATCTCTTCATAGTCCAGCAGGGCAAGGTCCACGGGAATCTCCCTGGCCTCGTCCATAACGCCCCGGCTGTTGGAGTAGGCGCTTACGGCCTCCAAGATATCCCCGGGCTCCACCTGTTCCATCCGGTTCCGGTTCACCGTCACAATGGGAGAAATCCGAAGCTCCTCTTCCATCCGTTCCCGGAGCCTTAAGTTGCCGTTCTTCTCCGTGTTGGCATTGTAAATCAGGGATTTCTGCTCCTGCATCCAGAACATCCGGTAGGGATCAAAATCTACCAGCAGGGTCTGGGGTTTCCGGTTGTAACGGACCGTCTCCCCCTTTTCATCCGTCAGCGTCTGCACATACTGGTTCTGAAGCCGGAATACAGCCTGGTCGTACTCCTGGGGAGATGAGGTATCTTTAAAATAAATCATGGTATCCCACTGCTCCACCGTACTCCCGGTGAGCATCCGGTTCACCGTCAGGGTCAGGGTTTTCTCCCCCTGCTCCTCAAAAGCCCGGATCCGCTCTTTCACGTCCCGGCTGCTCTTATACCGCCCCGGACGATCCACCCCGGAAATATTAACCAGCTTGTAGCTTCCCAGATTTCTAAACCGGCGCCGCTCCCGGTCAATCAGGGCTTCCAGGGCGTCGCAGGATGCACGGTAGGGCAGGACCCAGACCATATGCCTGCACATGCTTCCCTCTTTGATTTTATGGTAATCCAGAAATCCCAGAAGGCCTTCCTCTTCCCTGCTTCCGTCAATAGCCTCCAGAAGCTTAAGGATCTCTTCCTCATACACAAACTTCTTGTGGCCGCCGCCCATAGTGTCCTTTTTCACGGAAACCGGCTGGAACAGGGCGGAAAAGGCATAGGTATGGCCGCTATCCCGAAGCTCCTTCAGCCTCTTCACCGCCGAAGCCCCCGGGTGGAAGGCAAAGCGAATCATCTGGGGAAAACCGAAATAGGGGTTTTCCCACTCCTCTTCCCCGGAAAGCAGATGGTCTCTGTCCCAGTCTTCCTGGGCCTTCACAATATCGGAAAACTGGCAGAAAGATACCATATCCTCCCTGGAAAATTCACTGCCCATAAGGATCCGGTAAGGGGTTCCCGACAGGTGAAGCCGAATCCGGGCCCGGAGTATTTTCATCCCCTCCTGTGCTTCCTCAAAAGATACAAAGTCGTCATCTTTTTCTCTCTCCCGGAGTACCTGGCCGTACTTCTCTGCCCTGGCTCCGAAATGGGTCTCGTCCACAACCAAAAGATCCGCCGTTCTGGCAAACAGCTCCCGGTGTTTCTCCTTGATAGTTTCCCCCTGGAGATCCTGAAGGGTCAGAAATACGGCAGCCTTTTTCCCCTTCCGGAACACCTTTTCAAGGGCGTCCCTGTCCCGCACCAGTTCCTCGCTGCTGAGAAAAACATATTCCCGGTTAAAATTGCCGGCGCTTTCAATGGTTTTCTTCCACTCTTCCTTTACATCCGCCTTGCCGGACACAAGGAAGACCAGCTTTGCCTCTATGCTCTGGGCGCACAGCATGGCGGTAAAGGACTTGCCAAACCGCATCACTGCATACATCAGAAGATTGGTCCGCCCCACCTTCACCGCCTTCTGAAAAGCTTCCACCGCTTCGGCCTGATTGGGCCTCGGCTTCCAAATTCCCGTGGAGGCATAGGTATGAGTCTTTGGCAGATGATCCGAGGATTTATAAAACTGATATATTCCTCTCCCCTCCCGCCAGCTTTCCCGGATATCACCGATGGCTGCCTCCACATCCTCCGGAGCCGTATCCACAAAAAACTCCTTCGAGTAATAGACCCCGGACGGGCACTTTTCCTCCTTTAAGCGCTCCTTCTTAAGCTCCGTCTCCAGGTAGCGGTGTACCGCATAATCCCGGAAAAAAACCTCCCGGTCCAGGGCCGCTTTCCCCTGAAATTCTTCTTTTAAATCCGGGTAATATTTTCTCCATTCCTGAAGCCTTCTGGATAGAGGACGGCAGGTATCGCCCACTTTCAGGCAGTTGGGAATTGTACCCGTGGAAAAGGCGTAAATCACGGGCTCCACACGGCCAATGATAAGCTCATCCAGCAGTTTCAGATTCTCCATGATGCACCATTTCCTTTTCCCGCCAGGCTGCGGTATTCCAATATCACCTTCGAGCGCCAGTCCCGGATCAGGCAGTAGCGGTTCTCCGTCTTGGAAACCGCACAGGTGGCTCCATCCATCTGCCAGATATTCCAGGAAATCACATCGGCAATTTTTCCCGCTTCCTTTTGGGAAGGCTTCCGCTTAAGCCAAAATTCCACATACTCCCCATAGGTATAAAAAAGATTCATCCTGGCAAGAACCAGGCTGTCTCCCTGATACTCATAGCCGTAGACACTCTCGAAGGCCCGCCTGGCCCACCTAAGCCACTCTTCCTCCGAAGCCGTATTTTCTCCCACCACACGCAGTTTCCGGTCCAGCAGCCCGATACGCTCTTCCACCGGGATCTCCTCCCCGGTTACCACATCGTAACGGCTGGCCAGGTAAGGAGCCTCCCCGCAGGTAATCTCCAGCCTCCGGGCGTCCACATACTTTTTCCAGGTCCTCTTTTTGTCCTCCGGAAAGGATACGGGCTCCGTAATGGTTATCCAGCTCCCGTCCCTGCCCCGGTTAAACACATCCCTGCGGCCGAACCATGCAGCATCAATGAGATTGTTCTGCTCGTTGCAGACCCAGGCAGGCGTAAACACTTCCGCCCTTTCCCTGGGACGCCGCCCCCCTATATCCCACAGAATGTTTCTTCCCAAGGTCCTGTCTCTCATCAGAAGCTCCATAACCTTGAAACCGTATTCCTCTGCAATTTTTCCCATCATAACTGCCGGATCTATCGTTCCCATTGTTCCTCCCGGTAAAATGCAAGTTATCTGCAATACCATTACTGTAACAATTTTCGGAAGGAAATTCAATAAGAATCTTTCATTCACTGCACCTGCAGATTCGTATACCCCATCAAATCCAGATCCACCGCACAGGCCGCCTCCCGGCCCTCCCGGATGGCCCACACCACCAGGGACTGCCCCCGGTGCATATCGCCTGCCGTAAACACCCGGTCCACATTAGTCTTGTAACCCCCAGGCTCCGTATTTACATTGGTTCTTATGTTTACCTCCACGCCGAAGGCCTTGGTCACATATTCCTGGCTTCCCAGGAATCCCGCTGCGATCAGCACCAGATCCACATCCAGGGTAAACTCGCTGCCCTCTATGGGAACCATCATCATCCGTCCGGTCTTCTCGTCTTTCCTGCTCTCCAGCTTAAGACACACCGCTTTTTTCACATTTCCGGATTTATCTCCGGTAAATTCCTTCACCGTGGTTGTATAAATCCGTGGATCCGAGCCGAACAGGGCAATGGCTTCCTCCTGGCCGTAATCCGTCTTGCATACCTTGGGCCACTGGGGCCAGGGGTTATTTTCCGCCCGCTCATCAGGGGCTTTGGGCATCATTTCCAACTGCACCACCGATTTGGCTCCCAGGCGGATGGAGGTTCCCACGCAGTCATTTCCCGTATCTCCCCCTCCGATAACCAGCACCCGCTTTCCCTTGGCGGAAATGTATTTCTTATCTGCGAAATTGGAATCCAGAAGGCTCTTGGTGGTGGCCCGCAGAAAATCCACTGCAAAATAGATGCCTCCCAGCTCCCGGCCCGGTACCTGAATATCCCTGGGATTGGAGGCGCCGCAAGCCAGGATCACCCGGTCATAGCTTTTCAGGATCTCCTCCGCCTTCTTTTCCCTTCCCACATCGGTGTTAACCGCAAATTCCACGCCTTCCTCTTCCATAACGGCAATCTTCCGGTCAATAATATGCTTCTCCAGCTTCATATTGGGAATCCCGTACCGCAGAAGGCCTCCCACCCGGTCAAAGCGCTCAAAAACCGTCACCTGATGGCCTCTGTGATTCAGCTGATCCGCAGCCGCCAGGCCTGCCGGCCCGCTTCCGATAACCGCAATCCGCTTCCCCGTCCGGTTCTTAGGGGGATCCGCCTTGGCATACCCCATTTCATAGGCATTCTCAATAATCGCCAGCTCGTTGCTTTTCGTCCCCACGGGATCGCCGTTCAAATTGCAGGTGCAGGCCTTCTCACAGAGAGCCGGGCATACCCGTCCCGTAAACTCGGGAAAGCTGCTGGTCTTCTTTAAGCGTTTGTAGGCCTGCTCCCAATTTCCCACATAGAGCAGATCATTCCACTCCGGGATCAGATTGTGCAGGGGACAGCCTGAGGCCATGCCCCCTATCATCATCCCCGCCTGGCAGAAGGGAACGCCGCAGGACATACAGCGGGCGCCCTGCCGCTCCTGCTCTTCCCTAGACAAGGGGGTGTGAAATTCATTGAAATGCTTGATTCTGTCCTTTGGAGGCTCGGCCTTAAGTTCTACCCGGCCGTACTCCATAAATCCTGTTGGTTTTCCCATTATTTCTGCCTTTCTATTTTAAGTTCCGCATCCGCCCATTC
>CAJUMM010000003.1:5258-84956 GCA_910586955.1 uncultured Lachnospiraceae bacterium
AGCGCACTCTTTCTGGAAGCATTCCCGGACGCTTAGCGTCCGTTCATCCTTCCTGCGCTTCCTGGGCTCCTGCTGTTTAGCACGTTCCGCATCCGCCCATCCAGCGCACTCTTTCTGGAAGCATTCCCGGACGCTTAGCGTCCGTTCATCCTTCCTGGGCTTCTGCTGTTTAGTTTTTCTGGTTGGCGTAAAAGGCCTCAATCTGCGCCTGCTCGCTGCTTAAACCCTTTTCTTCCATCTGCACAATGGCCATCTGCATCCGTTGATAGTCTATGGGGATAATCTTCTTAAATTCCGGCAGGTACTCCCCGAAATGTTCCAGAATCTCCTGTCCCTTTGCGGAACCCGTGGAGGCTGCATGAGCCTCTATCATTTCCTTTAGGGCCAGCACGTCATACTTATCCGTCACTTCCTGGATAAGCACCATTTCCTTATTCAGGTTCTTATACAGATCCCGGGCCTCGTCCAGCACATAGGCCACGCCGCCGCTCATACCCGCTGCAAAATTCTTTCCGGTCTTTCCCAGCACGGCCACCCGGCCGCCGGTCATATACTCACAGCCGTGGTCCCCCACGCCCTCCACCACCGCAGTGGCTCCGGAGTTGCGCACACAGAAGCGCTCCCCGGCTACACCGCAGATATAGGCCTCGCCTCCGGTAGCTCCGTAGAGGGCCACATTTCCGATGATGATATTTTCATCCTGCCGGAATTTGGAACCCTTAGGCGGATACACAATGAGCTTTCCGCCGGAAAGCCCTTTTCCGAAATAGTCGTTGCTGTCCCCGGCAAGCTTAAGGGTCAGCCCCTTGGGAATAAAGGCTCCGAAGCTCTGTCCCCCTGCGCCGGTACATGTCACCGTAAAGGAATCCTCCTCCAGCCCTTCCGGAAACCGCTTTGTTATCTCGGATCCGAACATGGTTCCAAAGGCACGGTCCGTGTTTCCTACGGCCAGTTCCAGGCGGCCCTTCTCTCCCCTTTCCAGGGCGGGAAGAAATTTTTTCATAAGAACTTTGCTGTCTAAGGTTTTCTCCAGTTCAAAATTATAGACCTGCCCGGGATCGAAAATTACCTTCTGTCCTTTGCCCCCATAGGGATTGTCGAGAATTCTCGAAAGGTCGATAGCCTCCGCCCGGCCTTTCCGGTCCTCCCGCACCTTGAGAAGATCCGAACGGCCCACCAGTTCATCCACCCGGCGCACCCCAAGGCGGGCCATATATTCCCGAAGCTCCTGGGCAATAAAGCGCATAAAGTTGATCACATACTCCGGCTTTCCCCGGAAACGCTTCCGGAGCTCAGGATTCTGGGTCGCCACCCCTACGGGACAGGTATCCAGATTGCAGACCCGCATCATCACACAGCCCATGGTTACCAGGGGGGCCGTGGCAAAACCGAACTCCTCCGCTCCCAGCATGGCCGCAATGGCCACATCCTCACCGCTCATAAGTTTTCCGTCGGTCTCAATCCGTACTCTCCCCCGGAGACCGTTCCGGATCAGAGTCTGATGGGTTTCCGCCAGGCCCAGCTCCCAGGGCAGGCCTGCATGGTGGATGGAGCTTCTGGGGGCTGCACCGGTGCCTCCGTCATACCCGGAGATCAAGATCACCTGGGCTCCGGCCTTGGCCACCCCGGCCGCCACGGTTCCTACCCCGGCCTCGGACACCAGCTTTACGGAAATCCGCGCGTCCCGGTTGGCACTTTTCAGATCGTAAATCAGCTGTGCCAGGTCCTCAATGGAATAAATATCGTGGTGGGGCGGCGGGGAAATCAGGGACACCCCCGGGGTGGAATGTCTTGTCTTAGCAATCCAGGGATAGACCTTATTTCCCGGCAGGTGCCCGCCCTCCCCGGGCTTCGCCCCCTGAGCCATCTTAATCTGCAGCTCCTTGGCGCTCACCAGATACCGGGAGGTCACGCCAAACCTTCCCGAGGCCACCTGCTTGATGGCCGAGCAGCGGTTTTGCCCGTCCGCCCCCATCTCCAGGCGCTCCAGGCTCTCTCCGCCCTCCCCCGAGTTAGACTTGCCGTGAATGGTGTTCATGGCGATGGCCAGGCACTCGTGGGCCTCCTGGGAAATGGATCCGTAGGACATTGCCCCCGTCTTAAACCGGGTTACAATGGAATCTACGCTCTCCACCTCCTCCAGAGGCACGCCCTTCTTCGGATAGTTGAAATCCATCAGCCTGCGCAGATACCCCCGGTTCCCCTCCCCGTTGATCAGGGCCGTATATTCCTTGAACATCCCATAGTCCCCCCGCTTTGTGGACTCCTGCAGAAGATGGATGGTCTGTGGATTGTAGAGGTGCTTCTCCCCGCCGCTGCGGCTCTTGTGCCGCCCTACGCTCTCCAGGGTCAGATCCACATCCAGCCCCAGGGGATCAAAGGCCGCGGAATGGAGTTCATCCGCCTGTCTGGCAATATCCTCCAGGGTGATGCCGCCCACCCGGCTTACCGTGCCGGTAAAATACTCCTCCACCACCTTTTCATCAATACCGATGGCCTCAAAAATCTTGGAGCCTTGATAGGACTGGATGGTGGAAATGCCCATCTTGGAGGCAATCTTCACAATCCCCTTTAAAACTGCCCGGTTGTAGTCGTCCACAGCCGCATAATAATCCTTATCCAGCAGATGGGAGCCCACCAGCTCCCGGATGGTCTCCTGGGCCAGATACGGATTCACCGCGCAGGCTCCGTATCCCAGAAGGGTTGCGAAATGGTGAACCTCCCTGGGCTCGCCGCTCTCCAGAATCAGCGCCACAGAAGTGCGCTTCTTTGTCTTTACCAGATGCTGGTTGAGGCCGGAGACCGCCAGAAGGGAGGGAATGGCCACATGGTTCTCGTCCACGCCCCGGTCCGAAATAATCAGGATATTGGCACCTTCCCGGTAGGCCCGGTCCGCCTCCACGTACAGGCGGTCCAAAGCCTTCTTCAGACTGGTATTTTTGTAATAGGTAATGGGGAGGACCTCCACCCGGAATCCCGGCACCTCCATGTTCTTGATTTTCAAAATATCCGTATTCGTAAGAATGGGATGGTTGATGCGCAGCACATGGCAGTTCTCCGGCTTTTCCTCCAGCACATTTCCCTCCCGTCCCACATAGACCGCAGTGGAGGTAACTACCTCCTCCCGGATGGCGTCAATGGGCGGATTGGTCACCTGGGCAAAGCGCTGCTTAAAATAGTTAAAGAGAGGCTGGTGCTTTTCCGACAGAGCCGCAAGGGGCGTATCGATTCCCATGGCTCCGATGGCCTCGGAACCATTCTCCGCCATCCGCAGGATAGAAGTGCGGTATTCCTCATAATTGTATCCAAAGGACCTCTGGAGCCTTCTGCGCTCATCCGCCGTAAACTCGGGGACCCGCCGGTTGGGAATCTTTAAGCTCTTAAGAGTCACCAGGTTGCGATCCAGCCATTCCCCGTAGGGCTGGGCTGCCGCATAGCGCTCCTTTAAAGCGTCATCGTCAATCACTTCCCCCTTCACCGTGTCCACCAGCAGCATCTTCCCGGGACGCAGGCGCTCCTTCACCAGAATTTTTTCCGGTTCCAGCTCCAGCACTCCTACCTCGGAAGAGAGAATCAGCGTATCATCCGTTGTAATATAATACCGGGAAGGCCGAAGGCCGTTCCGGTCCAAAACCGCTCCCATCACATCCCCGTCACTGAAGAGAATGGAAGCCGGACCGTCCCAGGGCTCCATCATGGTAGCGTAATACTGGTAGAAATCCCGTTTGGCCTGGGACATGGCCTTGTTGTTATCCCAGGGCTCGGGAATGGTGATCATTACCGCCAGAGGCAGCTCCATGCCGCTCATCACCAGAAATTCCAAGGTATTGTCCAGCATAGCGGAGTCGGAACCGGAGGCATTCACCACCGGAAGGACCTTATGAAGCTCCTTCCTCAAATGGGGAGACTCCATATTTTCTTCCCTGGCCAGCATCTTATCCGCATTTCCCTGAATGGTATTAATCTCTCCGTTATGTACAATAAAGCGGTTGGGATGGGCCCGCTCCCAGCTGGGATTGGTGTTGGTGCTGAAACGGGAATGTACAATGGCAATGGCAGACTCATAGGCCTCATCCCTAAGATCCCCGAAGAAGGAACGGAGCTGATCTACCAGAAACATTCCCTTGTATACAATAGTCCGGCTGGACAGGGACACCACATAGGTATCGTCGTTGGACTGCTCGAAAATCCGGCGCACCACATAGAGCTTCCGATCGAAATCAAGCCCCTTCTCCACATTCCCCGGCCGCTTCACAAATCCCTGCATAATGCAGGGCATTTTCTCAAGGGCCCTGCTGCCCAGAACCTCCGGACAGGTGGGAACCTCCCTCCAGCCAAGAAATTCCATACCTTCCTTTTCCAGAATGATCTCAAACATCTTTCTGGCCTGGTTTCTCTTTAATTCATCCTGGGGAAAGAAAAACATGCCGACGCCGTAATCTCCCCGGGAACCTAAAAAGACGCCGAGAGGTTTCACAGCCTGGGAGAAGAATCTGTGGGAAATCTGTAACAAAATTCCTACTCCGTCACCTGTTTTGCCTTCGGCGTCTTTGCCAGCTCTATGCTCTAAATTTTCTACAATTTTCAGGGCGTCCTCCACAGTTTTGTGGGTTTTCACTCCCCTGATGTTGACCACCGCTCCGATTCCGCAGTTATCATGCTCGAACCGTGGATCATACAATCCTCTATTCTGTTGACTCATGCTATCCCTCCAGATCTGTGATTTTCTGTTGTTGGTACTATACACCCAAATGTCCGTCCTGTAAAGAATAATTTTTTTCCAAGTTTTCAGACATTTTCACTTTCCCGGAGCTTTCTCCAGCAAAAGGACCCTGCCAGCAAGTATGCCGCCGCCGCAAATTCATACAGAACCGGTCCCCGGAATCTCTGCCCCAAATAAGGAAACTGTACTGCCAGAAGGGTAGCCCCGTTAGCCGCCCCGTGGGCAAGAATAGCCGGAACCAGGGAATCCAGGCTCTCGTACACCTGCGCCAAAAAAAGACCCAGGCAGAAGGCATAAACCCCCTGGACCACATTTCCGTGAAAGACCCCGAAGATCAGGGCGCTTCCCAGCATGGCCGCCTTGGGACTTGAAAACACCCTGCGGATCCGGGAATAAACAAGACCCCGCATCAAAAGCTCCTCCAGCACCGGGGCACAGAAAACCGTAGCGGCAATCCGGGAGAGAAAACTTCCTCCATAAATCTCCGCCTGGACAGTCTCATAGCCCCGGAACATCCGGGGAAGAAATGTCAGTCCCAGAAAAAGATTGACCCCCCTGGAAATAAAGATAGCTCCCAGAACCGCAAGAAGCAGCTCCCCAAGTCCCCATTTCCGTTTCCAGCGCACTCTGTTCTCTCGTTTTGGCCGGAGGCATTCCTCCCCAATCCGGTCTCTTTGGTACATCCAGGCAAATACCGGGATCAGGCAGCAGTTGGTGACTGTTAAAAGCCACAGAGCGTTCTCCTCCGAAAAGAGTCCCGGCCACAAAAGGGACAGAAAGAAAGGAACTGCCATATTCAGTACATAGTAGAGTAAAAGGGGAAATACGATTTCCCCTGCCCCGGTTATCCGGCTTCTTCCGCTCATTTTACATCCACCCCATCACGTTCTCCCTGATCTTTCGTTCCCTGTACATAGTCTCCCGCACAGGTCCCGGCATCCTCTCCGATAAGGTTCAGGGCCTTCTGGGTAAAATGAACCCCCAGGCCGTCCATCATATCCGGCCCTGTGAGGGTCCCGGGAAGCTCGGAAACCAGCAGGATATCCTCCGAATTTCCGCAGATATCAAGCTGTGCCTGCCGGATCACATCGTGGTGCCCCGGATCTCCTAAGTGCTGCCCTATCTGAATCAGGAAACAGGTCTCCACCCCCTGCTCCTTCATATAGTCTACAAGGCTGCGAAGCCCCTCCTGATAGGCCTCGCCGGTCAGTTTCAGGTTGGAGTCCGCTTCCCCCTGGAACCATACCATATAAATGTGGCGGATCCGCACCTTTTCCTTTTTCAGGCATTTTTTTGCCCCTTCCAGCCGGGCGGCCGCATCCTCTTTGAGCCCCTTGTTCAGCCACCCGTTCATGGAAGAACTTCCCCTAGAGGCAGAGATAGCTACCACCGGCGTTCCCGTCCTCTCATAATAAGCGTTCACAAAGGAGGTTACAAGGGTTCCCTGGCGCTCCAGGATCTCCCGGTCGTCTAAGGCTCCTTCCCGGTGCTCCTTTTCCCCAAAAGGCTCCGAGAGCACATGCAAAGCCTCCGGATCCGTCACGGCCCGGTACTCATATCCCGCCCCTTCCGCCAACTCCGGCGCCTGGGAGGCGTCCCCGCAGGCTCCGCTCATATTGCTCTGTCCCATAAACAAAATCACGTCCATGGTCCGGAAGGATTTCTGGTACAGATTAAAAGCCGCAATCAAAGCGCAGCACAGGGCGCTTAACAGGACGATGGCTTTGGTGTTGTATTTTTTCATCATGGTTTTTACTCTCACTCCTTAAAGCTGTGCATTAAAGCATTCTAATCCGGACGCCGGAAGGAAGGACCTCCCCCGGCAAACAATTCAGGGGTCGCATAGAAATGCAGGTGAGATCCACTCTTTAGAAAGCACTTAGCGAAGAAGCCATTGCTGATGAGCTTAGTGCGTCTTAAGAGTTAGCTCACCGGAATTTCTACCCCGTTTGCCGGGGCCTCTCCCGCTTTTGAATGCGTCCGGTTTTATATACTCATCTGGATAGTCGAGGACAGCGTACCACAATGCACACCTTTTATCAAGTTCATTTCTCACTTTTCTTCCAAGGACTTGACATCTGCTCCCCAAAAGCGTATAGTCAGGGTAATCACATATAGCAAACTGCTAGGGGAGCCTAAGGCTGAGAAAGCGCACCATGCGCTGACCCTCAATACTTGAACCGGTTAGTACCGGCGTAAGGAAGCTTTTTAAGTATCCCCTCCTGTGAAATTTCTTTGATTAAGGAGGTCTTTTTTATGTCACTTTTCGTAAACAAAATGGTGGATGAGTGGGGAACCTCGTACACCCTCACCGGAGCCGGGTACGGCGCCCTGGTGCTTCTGATCCTGGTTCTTTTGCTGGCCGCCTGCTATCTCACCGGAGAGAAACGGCAGGTACAGACCAAACCCATGGTTTTCGCCGCCATGGCCATGGCTCTTGGGATGATCACCTCGTTCCTGAAGCTGTTTGAGGCTCCTATGGGCGGCTCCGTCACCCTGTTCTCCATGCTCTTTATCTGCTGCATCGGTTACTGGTACGGCCTTCGCACGGGCCTTATCACCGGCGTAGCCTACGGGCTTCTGCAGCTTATCGCAGACCCCTATATCATCAGCCTGCCCCAGATGATCACGGACTACCTGCTGGCCTTCGGGGCCCTGGGACTTTCCGGCCTTTTCTCCAATCAGAAGAACGGCCTTATCAAGGGCTACATAGCCGGCGTTCTGGGCCGCTTACTGTTTGCCTTTCTGTCCGGCCTCATCTTCTTCGCCTCCTATGCGAAAGGCTCCGGTATGAGCGCCCCGGTCTACTCCCTGGCTTACAACGGAAGCTACCTGGGTATCGAGGCCGCCATGACCCTTGTGGTTCTGTCCGTTCCGGCAGTAAATAAAGCCTTCGGGCGGGTGAAGCAGATGGCGGTGAACTGAAAAGATGCCGTATTGTGTTCCGGCACTTCATCTGCTATAATAAAACCGCTCAGATAATTATGAAGCAGAACAGCAGTCCCCACTGTAAATCAGGAGGCACAATGGCAAATTCCGGAATTTCATCAAAAGATACGATAACTCTTTATCATGGTTCAAAGTCGGGTATTCTCGGTGCTATTATGCCTGAAAGCCGGGAACACTGCGATTTTGGCAGGGGATTTTATATGGGAACTGACCGGACCCAGCCACTTACTCTGATCTGTAACTATCCAGATGCCAGAATATATACCTTATGCGCTGATCTATCGGGCCTTAAAATTCTTAATATGGAATCCGGATTAAACTGGGCCCTGTTGATCGCATACAACCGCGGCAAAATGGAATCTGTGAAATCCTCGCCAATCTATAAGCATTTTTCGGATTTAAGCAAAAGCTGTGACATGATCACGGGTCCTATTGCAAACGACCGGATGTTTGTCGTCCTGGATCGCTTTTTTAATGGAGATATTACAGACCTTGCCCTTATTAACAGCCTTTCTGCCTTGAAACTGGGCAAGCAGTATGCAGCTCTAACAGAAAAGGCCTGCAGAAAAATAAAAATCCTGGATGAACAGAAACTTTCCAAAGATGACAGGGATAAACTAAAATGTAAAAGTGAAGAAAACCGTTCCAAGGGCATCGCAATGGCCAATGAAATCTGTAGGAAATACCGGCGCCAAGGACGTTTTTTCGACGAAATCTTAATGGCAGGTAAATAAAATGGAAAATCTTTCAATGGAAAAACGCCAGCTTTGCGATATACAAGGACGTTTATTTGAACTTGCCCTGAAAAACGGATATGATTGTCCGGCATTTATAGATTTTTTTATGAACAGCCGGACTGCCGCCGCTCTCGATGATATCTATGATCGATTACAATGGGCCGGAGAAGAATACCTTCTTGAAGAACTAATCGACGAATCCGGCGGGCTGAAAAAAGCCGGCACGGTTTATGCCAAGGAAGTCATGTACTGGGCAGGGTATACCTACCGCTATTGGCATTACTATACCAATGAATTTAGCCGCGATATCTATAAAACCGCAGATGCAGAAACAATGAACACGTGCTGGCTTGGATTTCATACCTTTGATGTTGAGATGGCTATTGATGATCTGAAAGAAATCTATCAACAGAAATGCGGCAGTCAAAATTCTAAATAAATCATCTTACAAACAAAAACATTTCTTCCAGAAACTGCTTTCAAGAAGAAATGTTTTTTGTATCCCACTGCAAATCAGTACTACAGATTTCCCGTCTGTGCTTTCACCACCGGAATCCATACCTCAAACTTGGCGTTCTGCGGATCCGGGTTTAAGTAAACCTCAATATCCGGCCCGTTCCCGTATTCATAACCGGAAGCCGGCAGCCATTCCGTCACAATCCGCCTCTCCAGCTCCTGAATGGAAATATTTGTCCCTGAACCGGGAAAAACAGCCCAGGTAGATGCCGGAACCTGATATTCCTCAAAGTCTCCCCGCTCCTTTGTGCTGGCAACGGCGATGAAATATTTCCAGTCCTCCTCATTTCCGCAGGCGCTGACTCCCAAGAGCCCTTTGGGATCCGAATCCATCATTCCTGCCAGTTTCCCAACCGTTCCATTCATGGCAGCCTCCTGCCACATTTGCGGAACTACCTTAAAATTGTTTTCAATCTGCCGGTCCAAGGATGCAGACACCCCTACAATACGGAATGCCTTCTTGGTCTCAATCCGATATTCCATTTCTTCTCCTCCTTTTACCATGATCTGAAAGGAAATAGGCGGAAAGGATTTCACGGATACACCTTGTTCCCGGACCTTGGAGGGCGCAATGCCGTGTACGGACTGGAAGGCCCTGTTAAAAGCCGTAGGAGACTGATACCCGTATTTTTCCGCCACGTCAATAATTTTCATATCCCCGCCCTGGAGATCCACCGCCGCCAGGGACATTTTTCTTCTGCGGATATATTCAGCCAGAGGAACGCCCGCCATATAGGCAAACATCCTCTGAAAATGATAAGCCGAACAACAGGCAATCTTCCCCAGTTGCTCATAATCCATTTCCTCCGTCAGGTGTTCCTCCATATACTTCATGGTCTCATTTAACCGTTCCACCCATTCCATAAAAAACTCCTTTCTTCGCTGCAGTCCTGCCTTTTTAGCATAGCGCGCTTTTGCTTTCCTGTCCTCTCCTTTTCTGCCCAAAAAAGAGAGAAAAACACCGTACAGCGGTTAAACTGCACGGCGCTTTCCAAAGTTTTCCGTTACCTACATCCTCTCCGGCGCCTCAAATCCCAGAATATCAATGCAGATCTCCAGCACCCGTTTCGTCAAAACCAGCAAGCCCACCAGACCGGCACGTTTTTCCTGGTCCTCCTCCCCGAGAATCTTTGTCTCGTGATAGAATTTGTTGAAGGCATTTGCCAGCTCATAGATATAGGCGCAGATCTTGTGGGGAGCCGTCTCCTCAAAGGCATTCTCCATCACGCCGCTAAACCGGGCCAGCTCCAGCATCAGGCTCTTCTGGGTGCCCCCGGAACAATGGCCTACAGGCTCTGCCTCCGGATCCCTCCCCAGCGCCCGGTATTTCCCAAGAATAGACTTGATGCGGACAATGGTATAGAGAATATAAGGTCCTGTATTTCCCTCAAAAGAGGTAAAGCGATCCACGTCAAAAATATAATCTTTGGAGGCCTGATTAGACAAATCTCCGTACTTGATGGCGGAAAGCCCCACCACCTTTGCAGTTTTTCTGGCCTCCTCCGGGGAAATCTCGGGATTGCCGGCAATCTTTTGGTACATCTCCTCGTTGATGTCCGCAATCAGGTTTTCCAGGCGCATAACGCCTCCCTCCCTGGTCTTAAAGGGCTTGCCGTCCTTCCCGTTCATGGTGCCGAAGCCCAGGAACAAAAGTCTGGTCTTTTCGTCCACAATCCCTGTCTTCCTGGCACAGCGGAACACTTGGACAAAGTGCATCTCCTGCCGCTTGTCCACCACATAGATAATGGCATCCGGATCAAACAGTTTCTTCCGTTCCACCAGAGTCGCCAGATCCGTGGTAGTATAAAGAGAAGCCCCATCGGATTTCAAAATCATGCAGGGAGGCACCTCCTTGGTGTCCGTCTCCTCTTTCACATCCACCACCAGGGCCCCCTCGCTCTCATAGGCGTAGCCCTTTTCCTTCAGCTTTGCCACCATATCCGGGATGTAAGGCTGAGCATCGGACTCCCCTTTCCAAAGCTCAAACTCCACATTCAGGCTGGCATAATTCTTCTTCAAATCTGCCACGGACACGTCCAGGATGTGCTGAAGGAGTGCCTGATACCCCCGGCGGCCATGCTGCACCAGATAGGTGGCCTCCATGGCCTCCTCTTTATAAGCTTCATCCGTCTTGGACCGGGCACTGGCGGTGGGATATATCTCTTCCAGCTCGGAGATGGTAAAAGGCGCTTCCTTTGGATATTCCCCCTGGTAGCTCTCGTCAAAGTAAACCAGTTCCGGCTTTCTATGGCGAAGCTCCGTGATGATAAGCCCCATCTGCAATCCCCAGTCCCCCAGATGGATATCCCCGATCATGTGGTGACCCATAAAGCGGCCCAGGCGCTTCACACTTTCCCCGATAATGGCCGAGCGCAGATGGCCTACGTGAAGGGGCTTGGCCACATTGGGCCCGCCGTAATCCACCATAATCCTGCAGGGATGCTTCGTCTTTTCACAACCCAGACGCTCATCTCCTGCCATCTCCTGGAGATAGTCCCTTACAAAACCGGGATTCAGCTTCAGATTGATAAAACCGGGATTGACCGCACAGGCCTCCTCAAAAATCCAGGCCTTTTTAAGCTCTTCCACAACGGCCGACGCAATCTGAATAGGCGCACAGCGGTACGCCTTGGCCGCCTGCAGGCTTCCATTGCACTGATATTCACACAAATCCGGCCGGTTGGAAAGGGTGACTTTTCCGTATGCGCCGTCATAACCGCAGGCCGCAAAAGCACCAGCCACCTCTTCGGTGATCCGATCCAGCAATTTCTTCATAATCGCAATTCTCCTCTTTACATTCTATTTTAGCAATTCCAGCACTTCTTCCACAGTAGGCATCACCCGGAGGGCACCCTTGCGGGTGGTGATAATGGAAGCTGCCGCATTGGCAAAGGTCAGCATCTCCTCCAAATCCTTTTCCGTCAATCCCTCAATTCCGTGATCCAAAAGATAGTTGATCATGCTTGCACAGAAGGTATCCCCGGCTCCCGTAGTCTCAATGGTATGTTCCTGGACAAAACCTGCCTTTTCCACTGCCAGATCTCCATAGTAGGCTTTGCTGCCCTGCCTTCCCATGGTGATGCAGATCAGGGGAATCTCGAAGCGGTTGCGCACTGCCTCCACACCCCGGTCCAGGCTGCGCTCTCCCGTGATAAATTCCAGTTCTTCCTCCGACATTTTCACAGCTGAACATTGGGACAGGCCATACCAGATCTGCTCTTTGGCCTCCTGGAGGTTTCTCCACAGAGGCGGGCGCAGATTGGGATCAAAAGTCACCATAACCTGGTGCTTCTTCGCATACTCCAAAGCCTTCACCGTGGCTCCCCGGGTAGGTTCGTCCGTCATGGAAACCGTCCCGAAGTGGAACACACGGCTGGACGCAATCAAATCCTCCTGAACCTCCTCCGCCGCAATCATCATATCCGCTCCCGGTTTCCGGTAGAAGGAGAAATCCCGATCCCCGTCCTCTGCCGTATGAACGAAAGCCAGAGTAGTATGCACATTCTTATCAAGCAGCAGATTTTCCGTCCCGATTCCCAGCTCCTCCAAGGATGCCTTCAAAGTGCGTCCAAACTGATCCTGCCCTACTTTCCCGATAAAAGCAGTCTTCTTCCCCAAGCGGTTCATCATAGCCAGCACATTGCAGGGGGCTCCTCCGGGATTGGCTTCAAACAGGGGATTTCCCTGTCCGCTTAATCCGTTTTCCGTAAAATCAATCAGCAGTTCCCCCAGTGCGGTTACATCATACCTTTTTTCCATCTTTTCTTTCCCCTCCTTTACTTTCCTATCCAAAATCACTATAATGATAATATATTTATTATATGTAAATCATAGAGAAAAAGCAAATCTTTTATAAGGGAGGACCCTATGAAACTGATTTCCTGGAACGTCAACGGACTGCGGGCCTGTGTAGGCAAAAATTTTCTGGAGGATTTTCAGAAACTGGACGCAGATATTTTCTGCCTTCAGGAAACGAAACTGCAGGAGGGCCAGATCGCTCTTAATCTGCCCGGCTACCACCAATACTGGAATTACGCGGAAAAGAAAGGCTACAGCGGTACTGCCGTCTTTACCAAACAGGAACCCCTGTCCGTGTCCTGCGGCATAGGCATAGAGGAACATGACCGGGAAGGCCGGGTCATTACCCTGGAATTTGAAGCCTTTTACCTGGTGACGGTGTATACTCCCAATTCCCAGGACGGCCTTGCCCGCCTAAATTACCGGATGAAATGGGAGGATGACTTCCTGGCCTATATAAAAAGCTTGGACGCCAAGAAACCTGTGATCTACTGCGGGGATCTGAATGTAGCCCATGAAGAGATCGATCTGAAAAATCCGAAAACCAACCGGAAAAACGCCGGCTTTACCGATGAAGAGCGGGAAAAACTGTCCCAGGTGCTGAAATCCGGCTTTATCGATACCTTCCGGCACTTTTACCCCCATGCGGAAGGCATTTATTCCTGGTGGTCCTACCGATTCAAAGCCCGGGAGAAAAATGCCGGATGGCGCATCGACTACTTTATCGTATCGGAACGTCTGTCCGGGCAGCTGGAGGACGCAAAGATTCACACGGAAATCTTCGGCTCGGATCACTGTCCGGTAGAACTAACTATCAAAGAAACCTGATAACAGCGAAGAGCGTCCCGGATGGAAACTATCGCTTTCCTTCGGGGCGCTCCCTGATTCATCCATACATACGTCACCGCAGTCCGTCTCACTGCGCCCTCCCTGCCAGATAATTGATAAACTGCTGCGCCGTCCGTCCGGAAATTCCTCCGTGGCTTAACTCCCACTGGCTGGCCTGGGCGCAAAGCTCCTGCCCGGAAAGGGTAATCTCCGGGTAGCGCTTGGCCAGTTCCTTCACAATCTGAAAATATTCTTTCTGGGAGGGTTTGGAATAGCTGATGGTTACGCCGAAGCGGGCCACCAGGGACAGCTTCTCCTGCATGGTATCTGACCGGTGCATTCCCTCATCCTGTTCCATATCGCTCCGGTCCCCCCAGGTCTCCCGGATAATATGCCTCCGGTTGGAGGTAGCATAGATCAGCACATTGTCCGGCTTCGTCTCCATGCCCCCCTCAATGACAGCTTTGAGAAATTTATACTCGATCTCAAATTCCTCAAAGGAGAGATCATCCATATAAATAATAAAGCGGTAATTCCGGTTCTTAATCTGGGCAATAATGGCCGATAGATCCCGGAACTGATGCTTGTAAATCTCAATCATCCGCAGGCCCTGATCGTAATACTCATTGAGAATGGCCTTGATGCTGGTGGATTTTCCCGTGCCGCTGTCACCGAAGAGAAGCACATTGTTGGCCGGCAGCCCCTTCACAAAGGCTTCCGTATTGTCAATCAGCTTCTTTTTCTGCAGCTCATAGCCCACCAGATCCGAAAGCATCACCTTATCCGTGTTGTTGATAGGCAGAAATTCCACCCCATCAGGAAGGCTCTTGATGCGGAAAGCCTTGTTCAGTCCGAACATGCCCACCCCATAAGCCCGGTAAAAGTCCGTGACGATCCGGAAAATTTCCTCCTCGTCCCGGGCCTTCTCAATCTGGGCGCTGACTGCCTGGACCTTCTGGCTCACATTCTTATTGTACATCCGCTCTTTCTTTCCGATAGCCCGGTAGCTGCACACCGTGGAAAAGCAGTCAATGCCAAGTTTCTTTTCAATGGGACCGAAATCAAAGTCAAAGAGATTTTTAAAAATCCGGAAATCCCCCTTGGCAAAGTGGTTGACACTTCCCTCGTTGGCCCCCACCTTCTCGCTGGTCATGCTGAAAGAATTTTCGTTGGTCAGCAGAAGAAACGTAAGATAATTATGCCACAAATTTTTATCAAAGCCATAGAGGGTAGAGAGATCCAAAAGCGCTTTGATCTGCTCGTAGATCCGGGTAATCAGTTCCTCCCTGCCCTTTTCTCCCCGTTCAAAATCCTCAAAGATCCGGGAGAGCTTCAAAAGAATGCTGTCCTCCCCCAAATCCCGGTATAGTACTAATTTCGCCACTTCCTGATACATACTCAAGCCCTCTTTATTCGCTGATCTCCAGTCCCGGATCCGGCCGCTCTCCTTTGCCTTCCGCTACCTCAAAGGAAAGGCAGTGCAGAACCTCGTCCGCAGTACCGTTGAGCTCCGGGGCCCCTGACTGGACCGTCACACCGATCCGGGTATTCTCAAAATACAGCACCCATTTCAGGTAGCCATCCTCCCCGGCTGCAAGCCTGGCGTATTTCGCCTCTCCCAGTTCACCCAATTCGTCCACGGAGGACCGGATTTCCTCCAAACGCAGATCCAGAATCTCTTCTGTCACAAAGGTAAGATTCAGAACGGTATCCCCCTCACGGGTATTCACCTTCAGTCCGTTTTCCTTTGCCTCCATACGGTATTTATAGCCGCTCTCCTCTTCATTCAAAAGGACGCGGACAGATTCCTCATTGTCCAGCTGGAAAAGCTGTCTGCTGAAT
The DNA here is from genome assembly GCA_910586955.1 of uncultured Lachnospiraceae bacterium. Taxonomy (GTDB): domain Bacteria; phylum Bacillota; class Clostridia; order Lachnospirales; family Lachnospiraceae; genus Laedolimicola. Next base: position 20,652 of record CAJUMM010000003.1, read on the forward strand.
GCAGGCTCCTTCTCCTCACAGGCACCAAGCATAGCCGTCAGGACCAATGCTAACGCCAACACTCCAAATTTCTTCTTTTTCTGTTTCCATATTTTCATGATAGACCTCCAGATTGTAAAAATATTATCCAAAATCTCACATAACCTCTTCTAATATTTATCACTCGCTGTCAATCAACACCTCTTTTCCCCGGAAGGCAGACCATGGGCTTTCCGGATTCTCCGGCTTCCCTATCAGTATAGCGGATTTCTTCTTAGATTGCAATTATAACGCATCCCAACAAAAAAATAAACCCGCAAAAAGCGGGTCTATTTCCTCTTTTTTCTCTTTTTTCCTCCTATACGGAAATGGTGCATAATTCCCAGGGTCAGTGCTCCCGCACACAGAAAATAGCGGAGCACTGCAGATGTCCCCATAAAGTTCATAAAAGGATTGTACCAGTCCAGAATCTGGACAATGATAAACGCAATACTGCATATGATACAGAGGTGCGCTGCAATTTCCCTTATTACCTTGATCAACGTTCTTCCTTTCATTACATCCCCTCCGTAATAAAAATACCATCCTGAACCAGATACTCCCCTTGATAATAGGGATGACTTGCCAAATTGCCCTGCATCATCATCAGGCTTGGTTTTCCCCCGTCCAGATTGTATGCCTTAGCACAGCCAAGCTTCTGGAATATTTCCCCCATTTCCTCCAGGTACATACCCCTGGCCGTATCCCATTGTCTTCCGTCTACTGTTAGAAAACAGTAATGTCCCGGTTCATAATAGCCGATAGCCGTCCGGGGGTGGGCCTGCCGGATATAACTGGAGGTGAGAAAATGATCTTTTGCCGTTCCGTCCTCTTCCAGAAGACTGGGGCCGAAAATCCAGCTCTGGTAGGCGCCCCGGGCGATCAGTTCCTCCGCAGCCAGATAACCGGCAGGATAAATATCCATGGTTCCGTCCCAGTTCAGAACGCAGGTTTCCACATTCGTATTTTCCGCCCGGTAGATAATCCCGTTGCGGATAACCGTCCCTCTGTCCGCATGCATGCCGTTTCCGGAGGAGTCACCGTTAATCACGCACAGGGCATTTACCCGTTTTGACATTTCACCCATATCTTCCTCATATCCCACGCCATACATATTCTGCGCAAATGCAGTCTGAAGGCTGGTAATATCAGCTACATAAATATCCGCTACCGTATAGGAAACCACGCTTCCATACATGTCGCTGACGCCGGTATCCTCGGTATAATGAGTAATCTCAATGGATACCCCGGGACTCTTGTAGGAGTTCTCTGTGGAAATCACCGTCTCGGAAAATTTGTCCCGGAACTTTTCTCCCCAGTCCTCCGCAGCCCACACCACATTGGTTCTGCGTCCCACCATACCGTCAGCCTCCACTTCTGCCCTGGCCCCGTTTATATCCGGCCGGTTAGAAGCCATTGCCTCCGTCCCCTCCCGGGGCAGACGGTAATTTACGATATAAATAACCAGTACCAGCAATGCCGCTGCCAGAACATCAGCTACAAGTATCAGCCATTTTTTTATCATTGTTCTCTCTCCTTCTGCAACGGCCTCTCTGTAAAAATAATCCTTTTCTGCACCCCATAGCTAATCAAAAACAGGGTGATCTCTGTAAGTAATTTGGCCGGATAAGGCTAAAGGGAAAACACCTTCCTGTAAAATTCCAGAATCAGGCTGTTAAGGACCAGAATTCCCGCTGCCAAAGTCCCATATTCCCCTGCCGTTTTCACGCTCTTCTTTACGTGGAACACATGACGTGTATTCATATGGTAATTGTAATACCCGCTTACCAGCCTCGCCAGGACATTGGACCACAAAACTCCATGGGGAACGCCGGCCAGCACCTTTGTCCCCAGGCTGAAAAGGATAAAATCCAGAAGGAAACTGGATAGAGAAGCCAAAGTAAATTTAAAAATATTTTTATAAATCAAAAAGGAATCCCGGATCACATGAAAATGAGAAGAGGAATTCTCCGCATCCCGGTAAATGGTCCGGATTTTCACTTCCACTATGGGGATCCTTTCCCTGGCAAGGACCAGCAGTACGTTCGTCTCGTACTCATACCGCTCCCCGGGGATCTCCCGCATCTGCCCTATCAGCCCGGGATCAAAAGCCCGGAGCCCTGTCTGAGTATCGGAAACTGCCACCCCTGTCACAAGCCGGAAAATGGTCCGTGTAATCCCGTTCCCCATCCTTGACTTAAAGGGCATATCCTTCCCCACATTCCGCACCCCCAGCACCAGGGACATTTTGTGCTTTTGGGTTTCCTGAAAGAGCCGGTCCATATCCTCCGGAAGATGCTGCCCGTCTGCGTCCATAATCCCTACCGCATCCACATCCCCAGATTCCTCTTCTATATATGCAAGAGCCGTCTTGATTGCCGCACCCTTTCCCCGGTTCTTTTCGTGGCGGAGCACCGTACTCCATCGGCGGGCTTTTTCAAAAACTTCCCTGTAGGCTTCTCCGCTTCCGTCGTCTACCACCAGAATCTTATGACCCAGTTCCCGCACCTTCTGTACAAGCAGAACCAAAGTCTCATCTGGTTTGTACGCCGGAATCACCACCAGATTCTTCACCGGAAATTCCCTCCCTTCCAAGCACTGCAGGCGCCAGGACCGGAAAGCTTTTCCGCACACAAAAAAACATGCAGAAATCTCCGGCAGATATTCCCTGCCGTTTCGATCTTTGCACGTCTTCCAAAAGCATTCGTCTTTCTTCTCTGTATTCTAGAGCTGGATTTTACCCCCCCCCCTGTCTTAAATGGCCTATCACACACAGGCTATACGGGTTTCTCATAAGTATGTTACCTCCACGGTCTAAATTCTTTAATAAGAATATCACACCGGGCAATAATACGCAAGAAACAATTCCCCTTTCTTAAGAAATTCTGAATTTCCGGAAATCCCCTTGACATTTGTATTTCCGGGATTTATTGTATTATTAAAGTAATACAATGATATATGCCCTTGCGGCAAAACAGTCTATATACCTCCTTGCAGGAGGGTTCCGGGGAACGTAAAAACTTTTTTACCCCCCCCCTGGAAAAAAATGGACTTTTTTACAAAAGATCAAGCTTGGAAACATGGGCAGATCAAGGAAACACCCTTCGGGTGTACCTCTATGCCCTGGAAAACATGGGCAGATCAGGGAAACACCCTTCGGGTATCCCTTTATGCCCTGAGAACACGGGCAGATCAAGGAAAGGAGTGACTATATGGCCTGGATTCTTGATGATTCACGTCCTATTTATCTTCAAATCGTGGATCTCATCAAAACCGAAATCATCGCCGGCGTCTACCGGCCCGGCGACAAACTGCCTTCCGTGCGGGATTTGGCGATGGAGGCTTCCGTAAATCCCAATACCATGCAGAAGGCCCTGACGGAACTGGAGCGAAGCGGCTTGGTTTACACCCAGCGCACCAACGGAAGATTTATTACGGAGGATATTGCGAAGATGACAGAGATCAAAGAACAGCTAGCGAGAGAACAAATCCAAAACTTCCTGAAAGCCATGGAACAGCTGGGCTTTACCAAAGAAGAAATCAAGAAGCTTCTGCAGACAGAATTGAGGGAGGAACTGTAAATGGAACAACTTTTGACCTGTCAGAACCTGACGAAGCGGTACGGCTACAAGACAGCTCTGGATAGTATCAATCTGAATGTGGAACGGGGCCGTATCATTGGACTTCTGGGACCAAATGGGAGCGGAAAGACAACCCTGATCAAACTCATCAACGGCCTGCTCTCTCCCACCTCAGGCTATCTTGCTATCAATGGCTCTGCTCCCGGGCCGGAAACGAAAAAAGTAGTTTCCTATCTTCCGGAGCGGACCTATTTCAGCAGCTGGATGAAGGTTTCGGATATGCTGGATTTCTTCTGTGATTTCTATGTGGATTTTGACCGGAACCGGGCAGTGGAAATGCTTCACCGGCTGAACATCGACGAAACCCACCGCTTGGGCACCATGTCCAAAGGCACGAAAGAAAAGGTCCAGCTGATTATGGTTATGAGCCGGAATGCGGATCTTTACTGCCTGGATGAACCCATTGGAGGCGTGGATCCGGCAGCCCGGGACTATATCCTTCAGACCATTATCACCAACTACAACGAAAACGCATCGGTACTCATCTCTACCCATCTGATTTCCGACATCGAAAATATCTTGGACGACGTGATTTTCATTCAGGACGGCCATATCCGCCTCCACGCCTCGGTGGACGAGATCCGGGAACAGGAAGGGAAATCCGTAGATGCGCTGTTCCGGGAGGTGTTCAAATGTTAGGAAAACTTATCAAACACGAATTTAAAGCGGTAAACCGGCTGATGATTCCCATGCACTTAGGGTTAATCCTGGTAACCATCGTCGGGCGTTTCTATGTACAGTTTGCCATGAACCGATGGCCCAGTTCTGCTGTAGATGGGTTTTACACTTACAATGTCTGGGAGAACTTAATTAACTTTACCCTGGTCTCCTTTTATGTGATTGCCCTCATCGCCATCTATGCCATCACCCATCTCTACCTGCTGGTCCTGCGGCCCCGGAAAAACTGGTTTACGGATGAGGGATATCTGACCCACACCCTTCCCGTATCTACGACGGACCATATCTTCAGCAAACTTCTGGTAGCGGTTGTGTGGGAGCTTATCGACGGCTTCATGCTGATCCTCTCGGTTATCGGCATGTTTGCCAATCAGGACTTCTTTGAAGGCTTGGCGGAACTATGGCCGGAAATGGTGGAATCCTTCCCCTACGTCTTCGGCGTATCGGCAGGAATCGGAATGCCACTTTTCCTCCTGATGGCCCTTATGGATTTGCTGAGCAGCATTTTGATCATTTACATGTGCCTGGCTATCGGACACAGCTTTAACAGCCACCGGATCCTGGCATCTGTAGGCGTCTATGTTGGCGTCTCCATGATCACCAATCTGCTGAGCTCCATATTTACAGCCACATCCGGCATGAATACTTTTGGTTCCAGCATCTCCATGTTCCTGGTGTCGTCCAGCTTTGCCTCAGCCACCGACTATTTCTGGCGTTCCTTCTGGTTTAACTCCATTCTGTCCGTTGCCTTGGGGGCAGGAGCCTTCCTGATAGCCAACTATTTTATGTCCAGACAGCTTAATCTGGAATAAGATACGGAAGAAAAATTCATTAAAAATCTGCCTATTTAACGGCATCAAAAAGCGTAAGGAAAAAAGCTATTTTGCTTTTCCTTGCGCTTTGCGATATAATTATATGGTATTTTTATACCTACTCGAAAATGCCTTAACAGATAACATGTCACCTCAAACTTTCCCGGCACCCCTTTTTACTTCCTCTTCTCCAACAACCCCGCCACAGCTGCGGCTGCCTCCTCTGTTTCTGCGTAGAGATCACAGCTTTCCTCTCCCACATCCCTTCCAAAAGCACAAACGGGAATTCCCACAGCCCTGGCCGCCGCCAGCACCGGCTCCAGGGCTTCTCCGTGATTGGGCAAGATAGCAATCACGTCCGCATCTTCTGCTACCATCTCGTTTACAAACAGCATCTGGAACTCGATTGGGTCCACTTCGCAAAGTACGAAACTTTCTGTCAGACCCGCCGCTTCCTCCGCATCTTTCCTGGAAACCTCCGGGATCCGCACCTCCAGCCTGGCTCCGGCTGCCTTAGCTTCCTTGCGGAATTGTGAAATAATCTCCTCGTTCTCAGGGGCATCCTCGCTGGCTAGAATCAGTCCTATCACCGGCTCCTCCGCCTTTACGGCCTGTTCCGCCTCCATAGCCTGTCCCGTATCCTCCTTAACCCTCCCGGGCTTTTCCCCTGCGCAGCCGCTTAAGCCCAAAAAGATCAGGGACAGGATCAGGAAATATTTTCTCACACTGCATTTCATCATCTATACTGCCTTTCCGCTGCCTGTATATTCAATGGCAAAAAACCAGCTCTCCTCCCGGTCATGAATCTGCCATTCCTTTAAAAGTTTCATGGATTTATGTTCCCGCAGCTGTTTTTTCACAAAATTCCGGTCATGGGAGTAGAGGAACATCCTGCCGCCGTCAGCCAGCAGTTCTTCTCCCCGGTCAAACAATTTCCCGTAGAGGAAATCCAAATCATGCCCTGTAATGCTCCGGCCTTTCACCGGCATATTGGTGACAATCTCATCAAAAGGATACTGGTGGGTAAAGTCCAGGAAATCGCGATTTACATAATGTACCGTCACCCGGGCAATCCCGGCGTTCTCCCTGGCGCCTTCAATGGCAGCTCCGTAGCGGTCCACCCCGTAAAGGGTATCTGCATGAACCCGATAATTCCGCTCCAAAAGCATGGTTCCCACACCGCAGAAAGGATCCAGCACCCGCCCGTTCTCTTTAAGCCAGGGAGCGGCAAGCTCCATCAAAAGGGCCGCCAGATCCGGCCGGATAGATGCCGCCAAAGCATGTTTCCGGTAGGAAAAGCGCCGATCCGGCAGGGTATACAGTTTGAGCAGAGGATGAAAGCCGCCGCTCTTTGTCTCGATCAGGCGCAGCTCGATTTCATAGCCGGAAGGAGAATTTTCAAGCCTGCCCCCTGTAAGTGTCTGCAGCCTGGCCGCCAGTTTTCTCACGAAAATCCCCCGCTGCTCCTGGGGCATGGAACTTTTGCACTCCACACGGAAAAAGAACGGTCCCTCTCCCTGATGAAAAGCTTCCAAAAGCTCCGTCAAGTTGGATGCGGCAAGCTCTTCGGCCGCCGTCTCCGCCTTCACCTCTTCCGTATCCAGGCAGAAAAACAGTTCCCGGAAAGTGCGGATAGAAAGCAGTGCCGCCGGATCGGCCCCCTGGACTTTCACCCCGGCTTTTAGAAATATGACTTTTCCCTGATCTATCTGCCGGGCTGTCTCTTCCCGGTAATTCCGGTGGGTAGTCAAAATTACATCCGCCGTCCTGCCCTCTGTAAAGCCATGCCGGATGGGCTGCTCATACCTGCCGATCAAAGCGTTCAGGGCCGCCAGTTCTTCCCTGAGATGTTTCTCTGTCTCCGGCGCAGCATCCCAAGCCAGGATCTCCCTGCGCTTCCCCTTCAGCCATTCCAGGAATTCCTTCATGTCACAGCCCTGCAAAGCCGTCAGATATGCAGTTTTCACAAAACGGGTATCCTCTTTCTCATAGGCCTTAAGAAGGATGTCCCTGGCCTTTTCCGTCCCCAGATTTCCCAGAACCAGGGCCGCATTTTTCCGAATCTTAGGGTCCGCCTGCTTAAGGCATCCCGGCAGAAGCCCCGGTTCTTCCTCTGCCAGTTCCAAAAGCGCCTCTCTTTCCCCGGGCTCTTTCAAAGCCGCTTTCATGGAAATCAGATTCCGGCGAAGATCCTGTCCCTGCCGGATCTGTTCCCAGTATTCCCTTATCTGTGCCATTTCTTCCTCCGTATTTTAAAGCCTGGTCTGGCTCACATGATGAATCACAGGTTCCACTTCCCGGCCGCTCCTGCTTTTAACGGCCTGTAAAGTTAAAATTCTTCTTTTCCTCACCGGAGCGCCAGACAATAGCGGCATAGATTCCGCTCTTTTAAAGAAAATAACTGCTCCCTGTGAAATCCCAGCTTCTCCAGAAGCCGCAGGGATCCCAGGTTTTCGCTGTCCACATAAGCACTGACTCCCGGGAAACAGAGCACGGACCGGGCATATTCCAGCACCGCCCGGCAGGCTTCCTCCGCATATCCCTTCCTCCGGTATTTCCGGCCGATGAGATATCCCATATCCACCTCGGAGAAATCCAAATAATCCGCAATCCCAAAGCCGGCCCGGCCAATCAGCTGCCGGCTCTCTTTCTCAATCACCACCCACATGCCGAACTGATACAGACCGTACATGTAGGCGATATAGGCCCGGATCCGCTCCTCTTCCTCCTGCCGGTTCAGAGAACACTCCGGGAAAAAAACCGCCGACTCCCCCTCCCGGTAAAGTGCGTTGATCTCGTCCAAATCCGCCAGAGTCATCTCACGGATCAGGAGGCGCCTGGTCTCCGCAATCTGAACCGGAAGCCCGCAGGCCCTGGTATATACATTCTCCAGAAAAGCGCGGTCAATCTCCTGAAATCCTTCCAGAAGAATTTTGCAGGAAGACAGTTCTTCCTCCGGCAGCTCCGGGTTTAAATACCCCACACAGAACCAGCCCAGCTCCCGGGCGATTCTCTCCTCCCGGTCCCTCTCTACCAGACAGAGAATTTCCTCCGGCCCCAGGCCCAGCTCTGCAAGGGCCTCAAGGAAATTTTCCTTCCTGCGCCCAATGGTTTCTATCCAGGGAAGCCCCTCTCTGGCCAGTGTCTCTTTCAGCAGCTCCGTCCCGGAAGCCGCAATCACAAGACCTTTCAGCATTTTATAAAAACTCCTTTACGAATCGTCCCTTTTCCGATACAATAAGAGCCGGTACAAAAAACAGAAAAAAGGAGAATCATCTATATGTCACAAAATCCTCTTGTAACCTTTGAAATGGAAAATGGTGCCCTTATCAAAGCCGAACTCTACCCTGACCTTGCACCCAACACGGTCCGGAACTTTATCAGCCTAATCCGGAAAGGCTTCTACAATGGCCTGACCTTCCACCGGGTGATCCCCGGCTTTATGATCCAGGGCGGATGCCCGGAGGGAAACGGAATGGGCGGCCCGGGCTACACCATTCCCGGAGAATTCTCCCAGAACGGTTTTGACAATTCCTTAAAACATACACCCGGGGTCCTCTCCATGGCAAGAACTATGGTTCCGGACTCTGCAGGCTCCCAGTTCTTCATTATGCACAAGGACGCCCCTCATCTGGACGGTTCCTACGCCGCCTTCGGCAAGGTAACGGAAGGTATGGATACCGTGGATCAGATTGCTAAGACTCCTGCCGACTACCGTGACTGTCCCTTGACACCCCAGATCCTGAAATCTGTCACTGTGGAGACCTTTGGCGTGGAGTACCCGGAGCCGGAGACCCTGTAGCCAGGCCCCTTTTCAGTCTTTGAAAATGCTCCCGGATCTGCCTCTCGTATCCGTTGTCCGAGGGCTCGTAGAAAGTCTCCCCTTCAATCTCTGAAGGAAGATACTGCTGCTCCACATAATGATTGGGATAATCGTGGGCATATTTATAGCCGGTGCCGCGTCCCAGCTTCCCTGCACCTTTGTAGTGAGCATCCTGAAGGTGAGGCGGGACACTGGTTCTTTGGCTTTTCACACACTCCATGGCTTTGGCAATGGCATTTACAGCAGAATTGCTTTTGGGAGCGCTGGCCACGTAAGCAACGGCCTGGGCCAGAATAATCTGGGCCTCCGGAAATCCAATCCGCTCCACTGCCTGAGCTGCCGAAACGGCCACCGTCAAAGCCATGGGATCCGCATTTCCCACGTCCTCAGAAGCACAGATCATAATCCGCCGGGCAATAAAACGCTCATCCTCCCCTGCATAAATCATTTTTGCCAGATAGTAAACCGCCGCATCCGGATCCGACCCCCGCATGCTTTTGATAAATGCGGAGATCGTATCATAATGGCTGTCTCCGGCCTTATCATAACGGACCACCCTTCTCTGGATACATTCGGACATCACATCCACCGTCAAATGAATCTTTCCGTCCGTACCTTTCTCCGTAGTCAGAACTCCCAGCTCCACTGCATTCAAAGCCAGCCTGGCATCTCCTCCCGACACATCCGCCAGAAAATCCAAGGCTTCCTCCGTAATCTCCGCCCCATAGGCCCCCATGCCCCGCTCCGTATCGCAGACGGCACGTGAAATCAATTCCTTAATATCCTCTTTCTCCAGAGCCTTCAGCTCAAAGATTACGGATCTGGAAATCAAAGCCCCGTTTACCTCGAAATAGGGATTTTCCGTAGTAGCGCCAATAAGAATCAAAGTCCCGTCCTCCACAAAGGGAAGAAGGTAGTCCTGCTGGCCCTTATTAAAACGGTGAATCTCATCCACAAAGAGTATGGTCTTCCTGCCGTACATCCCCAGGTTGTCCTTAGCCTGGGCAACCACAGCCTCCATATCCTTCTTCCCCGCCACCGTGGCATTCAGCTGGGTAAAGCAGGCCCGGGTAGTATTGGCAATTACTTTTGCAATGGTGGTTTTTCCCGTTCCGGGAGGACCGTAAAAAATCAGGGAACTGAGTTTATCTGCACGGATGGCCCGGTAGAGAAGCTTGTCTTTTCCCAGAATATGCTTCTGTCCCACAATCTCGTCCAGGGTCCGGGGGCGCAGGCGGGAGGCCAGGGGCGCCTCCTGCTCCAAGGTATTTTCTCTCATATAGTCAAATAGATCCATAAAATCCTCCCTCCGCACCTGTCGCTCTCACTCCAGAATCAGTTCATCCGCCGTCACAAACTCATATCCTTCCGCCTGCAGCAGATCAATAATCCGCAGAGCCGCCTCCACGGTGCTGTCATAGGAATCGTGCATTAAAATAATATCATTTTCTTCCACCGTAGACACCACTTTCTGCACAATCTGATCTGCATTTCCCGTAGTCCAGTCCAGCGTATCCACCGTCCAAAAGATGGGAATCATGGTCACATTGCACTCCAGATCCTTATCCCAGTTGCCGAAAGGCGGCCGCACGTACTCCACCGGCTGGCCCGTAATGTCCGTAATCTGCTCACTGGTATCCAGAATCTCCCTGCAGGCTTCCTCCGGCTCCAGCTTGGTGATATCCACATGATAGTAGGTATGATTACCGATGAGATGGCCCTCTTCAGACATACGCTTCACAATCTCTTCTTTTCCCTCAATATTCGACCCCAGAAGAAAAAAGGTAGCTTTAACCCCTCGCTCCTTCAAACCGTCCAGGAGACGCTCCGTATAAATCTTATGAGGGCCGTCGTCAAAGGTCAGGGCAATCTTCTTTGTCTCCGCAGGCTCTTTCCCTGTTTCCGGCAGCTTCTCCGCCGCTCTCCTCTCCTCTTCCGGAGTTTCTTCCACAATCCCCCTGCTCTGGGTCTCCTCCATATTTTCCCGGAACCCTGCAGCAGCCCCCACGGCCGCCAGTCCCAGAATCCCAACCAAAAGCCCCCGTTTCCACGCCGGGATACCGGATAACGCTCTCTTATCCATCCTGCTGGCTCCAAACGTGCAATCTTACTTATATATATACCTTTCTGGCTGTCCCTATGACTGGTCTTGAGGGGATAAAAAGCCGGCCGCCTACTGTCCCTCTTCCTCCGACTCCGGCTCCGCTTCCTCTTCCTCAAACTCCGCCCGGAATCTGCGCTTCATCTGAACTGAAAGGAAATAGATCAGAACCGGCATCAAAAAATTGTTCCCGGTTTCTGTGTCCATTTTCACAATCCAGTACAGCAGAGCTCCGATACCCACCACGTCCGCTGCAATAATCTTCATATAAGCCTGCCGTCGTACAAAGCTCATATCCTGAAGCATTCCCATGCGGTAGGGCTCCACCACATCATTTAACAGGCTGTACCCCACCACAAAAATTCCCAGCAAAACCTCAAACACCAGGGAATTTAAATTCTTTGTCACAATGCCATAGACTGCATAAAGAACCACCACCACAGCCAGTATCAGGGTAATCCGTATGGTCTGCTTCTGTATCCTGCGTTTCTGGTGCTCATCTATTTTCTGCTTGTCCATGTTTTTGTCTCCTTTTTGTATTCTCTTCCGTCCAGTTTAGCAGAAATAAAATCTACTTGCAAGTTTTCCCGTTTTATCCAATAATATATACAGGAGGTAAAATTATGATCCCAAAAGACCCGTTCATGCTCCTGAGCTGGATTAACATGCAGCTTAGAGATTACTACCCAACCCTGGAGGAACTCTGCAAAAACTTTAACCTGGACCAAAAAGCCCTGGAAGTTACTTTGGGGGGAATCGGCTTTCAGTACGATCCCCGGACAAACAGCTTTGTGTAAGCCTACTTCTCATACCGATCTGCCAATCTTTTCCAGGCGATCCCCATAATGATAATGCAGAGAACCAGTTCTCCCACAGCCGCATAGATATTGACAAAACTCAAAACCGTCATCAGAAGAGTCCCTGCGCCCAAAAACAGGATAATGATTCCGCCGCCCCGGGCATAGGCCTTTTCGTCTTTCAGAGGCTTCTTATCCCTGCCCCGTATCAGAGCGGCATCCTGGGTCACCAGAAGCCGGATTCCATAGTACATACAGACCGCAAAGATCAGCAGGGGAAGTCCTGCCTGCTGTATGATTACATCTATTTTCATTCTGCAGCTCCTTCCTTTCAGAAACCGGCCCCGGACAAGGGCCGGAACGAAAAGAACGGCCGGAATTCCTTCCGGCCGTTATGCTCTTTCCGATTATTTCTTGGCAATGTATTTTCTGATATCCAGAGAAATTGCAATGAAGATAACAACGCCGATAGCAATCCACTGTGCATTTGCATCCATGCCCAGGTACTGTAAAGCTACCTTCAAAAGCTCAAATACGGCAACACCGATGACAGCGGAGGAAACTCTTCCTCGTCCGCCGGTAACGGATACGCCTCCGATGGTACAGGCTGCAATGGCCTCCATCTCATAGCCAAGGCCCAGGGCCACGGAAGCGCCGCCTGCCTTTGCTCCCAGCATAAAACCTGCCAGGCCGTACATCATTGCCGCCTTCATGTAGATCAGGATCAAAGTCATCTTCACCGGAACACCTGCTACCTCTGCCGCCTGGGGATTTCCGCCGATGGCATACATGTATTTCCCATGGCGGGTCATATTAAAGATAAACCAGGTAATAGCCGCCACAATCGCGGCAATCCAGATCAGGTAGCTGATCCCTAAGAAACGGCCGGTAGCAACATTGGTGTACTCGGACACATAGCCGCCCAGAGGGGTCGCATTGGTAAAGATCATGTTGATTCCCAGAATAATCTCCATCATAGCCAGGGTGGCGATGAAGGGAGGTACGCTTAAGTAGGCGATAAAGAACCCGGTGATAGAACCAAAGATTCCGCAGATAACCATAACAATCAGGACTACCAGGAATACATTCATGGGCTCCATGTTGGGGAAAAACTTACCGGAGTAATCCATACGCTGCAGAAGCACGCCTGCGATACAGGCTCCGAAACCAATCATACGTCCTGCGGACAGGTCGCAGCCTGCGGTAATTACGCAGCCCGCAATACCCAGGGCAATAACCAGACGGGCGCTCATGTTCATCAGCGTGTTCAGAAGGTTGCCGGAGGTAAAAAAGTTATCCGCCGTAAGTCCCGTATAAAACACCAAGACAAACATAACGATAATAACGCCGTTATTAATCAAAAAATCTGTTATTTGTTTCTTTTTTGTCTTATCCATTCTTTCCATCCTCCTTCGCTTTAGAACCGGGTCGCGTAGCCCATGACGCTTTCCTGATTCATTTCATGCTCTTCTGTGATCTCGCCGGTCACTTTTCCGTTGCACATAACGTAAATCCGGTCTGACATGCCCAAAAGCTCCGCCATCTCGGAAGAAATCATAATGATGGCTTTGCCCTGCTTAGCCAGCTCGTTCATAATCTCATAAATCTCATGCTTGGCGCCTACGTCAATACCGCGGGTGGGCTCATCCATGATCAGAACGTCCGGGTCATTTGCCAGCCAGCGGGATACAATTACCTTCTGCTGGTTACCGCCGGAGAGATTGGAAATATGTTCCTTCATACTGGGGGTTTTGATTCTCAGCTTCTGGATATTCTCTTCCACAATACCGTCGATCTTTTTATGATCCAGAACAAACCCTGCCTTCAGATACTTATTATAAATAGATACGCCCACATTGTCTTTGATGGACAGACAGCCGAAGATTCCGTTGCCCCGGCGATCCTCGGTAATCAGCCCGATTCCCGCTTTCATAGCGTCCATGGGACGTTTAATTTTCACTTGTTTTCCGTTTATGTAAATCTCTCCGGACTCCACGCCCCGGATACCGAAGATGCCTTCCATCAGCTCCGTTCTCTGGGCGCCTACCAGGCCGCCGAAGCCCAGGATCTCACCCTTGCGGAGGGTAAAATTAATGTGCTGGAAGGAATTGGCGTGAATGGAGCAGAGATCCTTGACCTCCATAACCACCTCCCCAGGTTCATTTCCTCTGGGGGGATACACGTTGGTCAGCTCCCGGCCTACCATCTTGGCGATAATCTCATCCGTGGTCAGCTCCTCTGCCGGCCAGGTTCCCACATAGGTTCCGTCTCTCATAATGGTGATATCATCTGCAATGCGCTTGATCTCATCCATCTTATGAGAAATGTAAACCATGGCCACGCCTTTGTCCCGCAGATCATTCATAATACGGAACAAAGCTTCCACCTCATTGTCAGAAAGGGAGGACGTAGGCTCATCAAAGATTACCACTTTCGCCTGCTGGGATACCGCCTTCGCAATCTCCACCGACTGCATCTGCCCCACAGACAGGCTGCCCAGAAGAGCTTTGGGGTCAAAATCCATTTTAACCTCTTTCAGCCATTTCTCCGTTTCCGCATACATCGTCTTGTGGTCAATCACCTGCAGGGGACCGTACTTCTTCACCGGGAATCTTCCCAGATACAGATTTTCCCCCACGCTTCTCGCCGGCACCGGCTGCAGCTCCTGATGCACCATGGCGATTCCATACTTCATGGCTTCATCCGGATTGCCCACCTCGATCTTCTGCCCATCGAGAAATATTTCTCCCTCATCCATGCGGTAGATGCCGAAGAGACATTTCATCAGAGTGGACTTGCCTGCACCGTTTTCCCCCATCAGTGCATGTACCGTACCGGGACGCAGTGACAACTGTACATTGTCAAGGGCCTTAACGCCCGGGAATGATTTGCAGATTCCCTTTAGCTCCAGTTTATACTCAGCCATTCTGCTCCTCCTTCTGTTTTTTATCTATTCATACAGATCGAAATCTGTTATAGTCAAACTTCACGATTTTCTAATCATTATGAAAAGTGCGGGTGCCGTTTTCCAACACCCGCACCGTTTCGTACCTCTACGGATTAGTCTTTATTATTTTACCATGTCAAGAACTTCCTGAGCATTGTCCTTGGTTACCTTTACGTAATCGCAGCTAATCTTATGCTCGTTGCCAGCGCCTGTCAGATAATTTACGGCTGCATCAGCCGCATTGTGAGACTGTGAGAAGTGATCGTTGAATACGGTACCGGTCATGGTTCCCGCAATAACATCCTCCAGAGCCTCGGACAGCGCGTCAACGCCTACCAGGAAGATATCCTCGCCTACTTTACGGCCTGCAGCGTCGATTGCCTGCAGAGCGCCAAGTGCCATAGCGTCGTTGTTGCAGAATACAACTTCAATGTCGGTGGTGAACTGTCCCAGTGCATTGGCTACCAGAGTCTGGGCCTCTACCTGCTGCCAGTTTCCTACCTGGTTGAACAGCTCGTTCACTTCCAGGCCTGCATCTTCCAGAGCCTTTACAGAGAACTCGGTACGATACTGGGCATCGATGTTCTCCGGGTCACCCTGAATCATGATGTAGTCAATCTTGCCGTTGCCGTTCTTGTCGATGGTCTCCAGGCCCAGGTCAGCGATAAGCTCGCCCTGCATGGTTCCGGACTGACGTGCATCACATCCAACGTAGGTAACGTTCCAATCGTTGTCTGCCCATCTCTTCTGCTCAGCCTCATCCGGCTCACGGTTGATGTAAACCAGCGGAATATTAGCGCCTACTACCTTGTCGGTAATGGTCTCTGCGGAAGAAGAGTTTACAGGGTTGATAATCAGAACGTCAACGCCCTGCTGAATGAAACGGTCGATCTGATCGGACTGGGTTGCCTGGTCATTCTGGCCGTCTACGATGGTGATGTTCTCTTTGACAAAGCCAAGGCTGATCAGGTAATTCTCCAGCTCCGTACGGAACAGAGTCATGAAGTTATCGGAGAACTGGTAAATACAAACGCCGACTTTCTTGTCTGCGAAATCTCCGGCTGCTTCTTCCGGTGCTTCTGCGGGCTCCTCTGCCGGTGTCTCAGCAGGCGCCTCAGTCTCTGCCGGAGCAGTTGCGGGCTCTTCTGCCTTCTTGCCGCAGCCTGCCAGCAGGGTAGCTACCATTGCTGCGCTCAACAGTGCAGCTAAAACTTTCTTTTTCATAATGAAAAGATCCTCCCTTGATTATTTTTTACAGGATTTCCTGCACCTATTAGTATAGCATAAAAATCGGAGATTTCCATGTAAAATTTTATTCTTTTTGTACAAATTTTTACACTAAAATTTTACAATCTCCTCTGCTAGTCAAAGGCAAACAGCACTTTCTGGCATTCTTCGTCAAACATATTCTCTCTGGTAATCACTGTAGTGGCCGTGTCCACCTGCCGGTTTTCGATGGGAAGATTATTAATCAGGTTGTAGGCGCACTCCACCCCCAGGTATCCCATGGCATAGGGATTCTGCACGATCAGGGCATCCACCTCCCCGGTCTCCAGCATTCCCACGGAAACCACATTGCTGTCAAAAGCCACCACCATGGTCTCTTCGGCCAATCCCATTTCCTGGATAGCATAGCCCACTCCCAGGCTGGTCCACTCGTTAAAAGTGGCAATCACATTGATCTCCGGATGCTCCCGCAGCATCTCAAAAGTGCGCTCCTGGGAATCTTCCGTGGTGGAAAGCACATTGATGGCATCCACAATCCGCACTCTTTCGTCTCCCTCCAGGATCTCACGGAAACCGGCCTCCCGCTGCTGGCCGTTGGCGGAATTTTTATCAAAGTTTACAATTCCCACATTCAGCTCCTCCTGCTCACAGGCAAGAACTGTCCTCCCCGCCATACGGCCCGCCTCGTAATTATCCGTGCTGATGCGGCTGCTTACCTGGACACTGTCCACGTCGCTGTCAATCACCACAATTTTTACCCCCTGCTCCGCCGCTGCGTCAATGGCAGCAGCATTGGCCTGATAATCCACTGCGGAAAATACAATCACATCCGCCCCGTTTTCCACGGCTCTGGCAATCATCTCATTCTGGGTCTGGTAATCCTCCTCGTTGTCAGGCCCTTCCACCGTCAGTGTCAGATTGTACTCCGTCCCTGCCGCATTGGCCCCGGCAAATACGGATTTCCAGAAGGCAGACCTGGTGGACTTAACAATCACGGCCACATAGTGCTTATTCGTCTCTCCGCTCTCCGTTCCGTAACTGTGAAGATTCCGGATAATATAGCGGATTCCCACCACATAGCAAAGGATCAGAAGCAGGGCACCTAATGGAATCAGATAAAACTGGGGACCTGGCTGAAATTTTCTATTTTCCTTCATAACCGCCCTCCTTCACCTTGGGAATCCGGATCTCCACGCAGGTCCCCTCGTCCAGCTCGCTGGTAATCCGAAGGCCGTACTCCTCCCCAAAATAAATCCTTATCCGGTCATTGACATTTTTTATCCCGATTCCTGTCCGGTCGCCTGCCTCCCGGTGAAGAATCTCCCTGCACTGTTCCTTGGACATTCCCACTCCGTTATCCGTCACCGTTATGCGGATGGCAGTCTCTTCCTCCCGGATACGGATATCGATGCGCCCCTCGTCCACCATCCGGTCAATGCCGTGATAAATGGCATTTTCTATGATAGGCTGGAGGGTGATCTTATTGCACAGGTAGGGAAGACAGCTCTCCTCCACGTCAAATCCATAGGAAAACTGGTTTTTATAGCGGTAATTCTGAATTTTCAGGTAACTCCTGGCGTGCTGCAGTTCTTTCTCCAAAGTAATCAGCTCGTGGCCCCGGCTGATGCTGATCCGGAAGAGCCTTGCCAGGGCATTCACCATCTCCACCGCTTCCCCGGTGCGGTCCTCCTCGCACATCCAGGCAATGGAGTCCAGGGTATTATAGAGGAAATGGGGATTAATCTGGGCCTGCAGGGCATTCAGCTCTGTCTTGCGCAGGGTAATCTCCTCCTGGCGCACCCGCTCCATAAGCCTCTGAATCCGAAGAACCATATGCCCGAAAGAATCGGAAAGAGCAGAAATCTCGCTGGTTCCCCGGACAGGAACAAACCGGAAATTCTCCGCATCTTTCTCAAACTCTCCCATGGCCCTGGTAAGCCGGGTGGCCGGCTGGGCAAAAAGCCGGGAAAACAGGATACCCAGAAGAATGGCCGTCACCAGCACCAGAAGAAGCAGGATCCAGCAGATCCGGACCATATGCTCCACCCGGCTGGTAATCAGCTCGTCCACATAGCTGACTCCCACGATCCGCCAGTTGCAGTTCTCCAGGGTATGGATGGTGTAAATCACATTGGAGCGGGGGTACGACCCGTCCGGCAGCCCTTTTAACTCCCCGGTGGTCTCCTCCTTCAAGCCCGAATAAATCAGCTGCTGCTGGGGATGGTAGACCAGATTTCCTTCCGTATCCTGAATAAAGCAGTATCCGTGCTGCCCGATTCCCACCTGATCCACGTAGGCCGCAATATTGGAAAACCGGATATCCATAATCACATGCCGTTCTTTCCCGTCCCCGGTCCTCATGTTCTGGGAAATCGTCACCACCCAGGGATAGTACTCAATAAACAAATTCTCCACATGGGGTTTGGAAATCCAAATCCCCTGATCCCCGGAACGCTTGGAATAGGAAAGATTCCGGAATACGGTTCTCTTTTCCCGCAGTCCGTTTGACCAGCATTCCACGGGATTCCCATCCAGATCATAGATGGCCACCGCCACTACGTCGGAACGTATCTCCAGGAAACTTTCGAAAAACTCATCCCGTTCTTCCTCAGGCTTTCCCATGTTTTCTGCAATCAGCTCCATGGCGTCAGCCATATCCTTTGTATAATTTTCCACGGTGTTCATAACCTGGAACACCGCCTGCTCACTGGTAGTCACGGCATTCTGCTCCATAGAGCTCTGATACAGACGGATGAAAAACAAAAGAGCCGCCAAAAGCACCGCCAGAACCAGCACCGTTACCACAAATGCCATCACCATGGAAAGGGAAATCCGGCTTCCAATCCTATCCTTCTTCATGCTGCCTCCTGCAGGCATTGGGAGAAACACCCTCGTATTTTTTAAAGCAGTAACTGAAATAATGCTGATCGTTGTACCCGCATTTCTCCGAAATCTCCCGGACCTTCATCTGGGTTTCCAAAAGGAGGCTCTTGGCCGTCTCCATCCGCTTCTTTGTCAGCAGATCGATAAAGGTACTGCCTGTAGAGCGCTTCATCAATGCGCTCAGGTAATTGGGACTGACGGAAATCTCCCCGCTGATGGAATTGAGGGAGAGATTGGGGTCGGAATACCGGTTGGCAATGATATCCAGAGCCATATCGCAAATCACGGAACTGCTCTTCTTCCGGTGCTCTGCCAGCAGGTCTCTGGCCGCCAGGCAGAAGGTCAGATAGCGCTCCTGCATTTCCCTGGCATTTTCAAAAAACCACTGGCTCTGGAGGGGAGAAACTTTCTGCAGGCTCTTCACCGCCTCAGAACCCGCCACGGCATATACTAACCGGAACACAGCCGCAATGATCTGCACCATTACCAGCTGGATGTTCATGGCCGGGGAGTCCTCCTGTTCCATCTGGTCAAAGAGTCCGCAGATACAATCCTTTACTTCCTTCTGGGTCCCGCCCCGGAGCAGCCCTTCAATCTCATTTACCACAGTCTGTATCCGCTCCTGGTCAAAGGTCCCCGAGCGCTCAACATCCGCAATAAAGCAGATTCCCATATCACTGCGCCTGGAGTAGCCCAAGGCGTCCATAGCTTCCATATAAGCTTCATGGCAGCTGCTCAAATCCGGCACAATCCGGCTCACGCCGATAGAGGAGGACAGATTCACAATCCGCTTCATGCTCTGGGAAATGTCCTCCACAAGGATATGCAGATACTTGTCCAGGCTGCCCCGGGTGGCTGCCAGCAAAGAGAGCACCCGGCCCCCGGTATAGAAACTCACATGACGCATATATTTCCTGAGAATCCGGTGCACCGCATTGGCACTCTTCTCTCCGGTACAGTTCTTTCCCTCATCATCCCAGAAGCTGGCCACAATAACCGCATAGTACATCTGGGTATAGTCTTCCTTAAGAAGCCCCCTGTTCACGGCCTCTTCCACCAGCTCCTCCTCCCGGACGGCGCCTCCCTGGAAAGAGTCAAGAAGCAGGGGCATGGCAAACCCCGTCAGGCTCTTCTGCTCCTGCTCCGAGGTCTTGCTGGTAAACTCTTCGAATTTTTCGTCAATCTTTTTCTTGATCTTTTTCAGCTCCTCCGTCAGCTCCACGGAAGAGATGGGTTTCAGCATATAACTGATGATATTATACTGGATGGCCTGCTGGGCATAAGTAAAATCATCAAAACCGCTTAGAAAGGCGATCTGTATGGTGGGGCGTATCTCCCGCACCTCCCGGGCCAGCTCAATGCCCGACATAAAAGGCATCCGAACGTCCGTCAGCAGCAGATCCGGCTCCAGCTTCTCCACCATCTCCAGGGCCTCCGCTCCGTTTTCCGCCTGCCCTACCACCCGGAACCCTACCTCCTCCCAGTTAATCCGGCGGATAAGAGCCTGGCGCAGTTCCACTTCGTCGTCTGCAATTACGATTGTATACATAGGCAACTCCTGATTTCTTTCTGCAAAACTTATTAATTTCTGCGTTTTTCTATATGATACCCTAAAAAAAGGCAAAAGAAAAGTCCCGGCATGCCGGAACCTGTAATTTCGAGGGAGTGGGGGCACCCTTTCGGGTACCCCCGAGTGTTATGAATGAAATACTGATATGTGTTCTTGCTACATTCTTAATATAACAGGGAATTGTGACAAATATATGTCCAGCCTCTAAAAAAATTCTAAAGTAGATTAAGAAATTCTTACGAAAGGCGAAAGAAAAAAGCAAGCCCTGTTTTTACAGCACACCGGCGCCCTGTCCAATGTCTACCACATAGAAATCCGCCTTGATTCCCGTGCGTTTTTCGTAGGCTGCTCCCACCTTTTCAATAAAGGCATCTACGGAATCATTCTCCACAATGCTCACGGTACAGCCGCCAAATCCCCCTCCTGTCATGCGGGATCCCAGAACGCCGGGAAGCTTCCAGGCCTCCTCCGCCAGAATATCCATCTCCTGGCAGGACACCTCATAGTCGTCCCGGAGGGACACGTGGGACTCATTCATCAGCTTTCCAAAAGCTGCGATATCATTGTCCTTAAGTGCCTGTACCGCCTTAAGGGTTCTCTGGTTCTCATAAACTGCGTGCTTCGCCCGGTTTCTCTCCACCGGATCGGAAATGGCGTCTTTATGCTCCTCGAAACCGGGAATATCCAGCTCACCCAAGGCCTGGATGTCTGTCACGGCCTGAAGCTGCTTTAAAGCAGACTCACACTGCCGCCGGCGCACATTGTACTCAGATCCCACCAGGCTGTGCTTGACATTGCTGTTTGCGATAACGATTCTGGCATGATCAAGCTTCACCGACGCATACTCATAGGAAAGGTCTGCCGTGTTCAGGAAAATAGCATGATCCTTCTTTCCCATGGCGCTGGCAAACTGATCCATAATGCCGCAGTTCATGCCATTGAAATTGTTCTCGGAAAACTGTCCAATCAGGGCAATCTCCACCTGGCTCACTTCAAAGCCAAACATATCCCGCAGCATCACACCCATGAGAACTTCCAGGGACGCCGAAGAAGAAAGCCCGGAGCCGGCTGGAATATCCCCGTAAATCACAACATCCATGCCGGAGGGGACAGGATTTCCTTTCTCCCCGAAAGCCCAGAAAACCCCCTTGGGATAATTGGTCCAGCCTGCATCCTCCCGGTATACCAGATCGTCAAGGCTGGTGGTAATCACCCCTGCTCTCTCGAAATTCATGGAATAAAAGCGGAGAGTCCGATCCTCCCGCTTCCTTGCCGCCCCGTAAGTCCCCATGGTCAGGGCGCAGGGAAATACATGTCCCCCGTTGTAGTCCGTGTGCTCACCGATAAGGTTCACACGTCCCGGTGCAAAATACGTGCGGATATCTCCCTCTCCCCCATACAGCTCTGCAAATTTCTGTAACACCTGATTTTTCATCTGCTCTTACCTCCCGTTTAATCTTGCACTGCCTAAAATCCTTTTCTCCAGGACAGACAGCGCCGCTGCCTTTAGTATAATAAAAAAAGGAGCGTCTGTCCACACAGACGCTCCGAATTGTTAAAAATTATAAAACTTTTGATAAAAAATCCTGGAGCCTGGGATCCTTTGGATGCTCAAAGAATTCCTTAGGCGTATTCTCCTCCTTGATCACCCCTTCGTCCATAAAGAGGACCCTTGTGGCTACCTCCCTGGCAAATCCCATCTCGTGGGTAACTACCACCATAGTCATGCCGTCATTGGCCAGCTTTTTCATCAGCTCCAGCACTTCGCCCACCATCTCCGGATCCAAGGCCGAAGTAGGCTCGTCAAAGAGCATCACCCTGGGCTTCATAGCCAGGGAGCGGACAATGGCAATCCGCTGCTTTTGCCCGCCGGACAGCTGCACGGGATACACCTCCGCCTTGTCCTCCAGATTCACCAGCTTCAGAAGGCGCATGGCCTCCTCTTCCGCCTCTTCCTTGGACATAAGCTTTAAGCGCACAGGAGCCAGCATAATATTTTTCTTCACGGTCAGATTGGCAAAGAGGTTGAAATGCTGGAATACCATACCCATGTGCTGCCGCACCTTGTTGATATCCGTATGGGGATCCGTGATCTCCTGCCCGTCAAAAGTAATAGTTCCGCCTGTAGGCTGCTCCAGCAGGTTCAGGCAGCGCAGGAAGGTGGATTTGCCCGATCCCGAAGGCCCTACAATCACCACTTTTTCTCCCGGACAGATATGGGCGTCAATATTGGCAAGGACCTGATTGTCCCCGAAGGTTTTCGACAAATTCTTAACGTAAATCACTCTTGCGCAGCCTCCTCTCCATTTTGCCCAAAAGCCAGGTAAGAACCATAACCATGGCCAGGTAAATCACGGCAATGCCCAGGAAAGGCACCAGAGCCTGGTATGTATTTGCCTGAACAATCATAGCGCCCTTAGTCAAATCTTTCAAGCCGATAACCGTCACAATGGAAGTCTCCTTCAAAAGGGTAATCAGCTCGTTTCCCAGAGCCGGAAGGACATTCTTAAAGGCCTGGGGGACAATGATAAACCGCATGGTGTTAATATAGTTCAGACCCAGGGAACGTCCCGCCTCCATCTGCCCCTTATCGATGGACATAATGCCGGAGCGGACAATCTCCGCCACATAGGCCCCGGAGTTGATGCCGAAAGCCAGCACGGCACAACGGATCAGGTTCCCGTCCGTACCCCGGGTGGAGCCCGGAAACACAACCGGCCAGATAACAAACCACATAATCAGAAGCTGCACCATCATAGGCGTTCCCCGGATGACCGTCAGGTAGAACTTACAGATTCCGTTGAGAATCCCCAGAACAAAATTTTTCTTATTTGCCGGCTGCTGATCATGGGCGGAACGTATCACCGCCACCAAAACCCCCAGTACTACCCCCAGCACCAGGGCAAGTGCCGTTACCAGAAGGGTGATCCGGACACCCTTCACAAAATAAATATAATTGCCCTTATAGACAAATGTCTGATAAATGTCCTCTTGTATGCCTTCCCACCATGCTCCCACGCTTGTCTTCGGCCCCCTCTCTCCTTTTGTCGAAACCGCAGAAAAGAGGGATGTCTGCTCCGAGACATCCCCCTGATGCTCCTATTATTCTGCTTTGATATACTTATCCAGGACTGCCTGAATGGATCCGTCCGCTTTGAGCTCCTCCAGGGCGGTATTCAGGGCATCCAAAAGCGCCGTATTCTCCTTGGCTACCGCTGCCGCATAATCCTCAATCACATACTCGGTTTCCAGAATCTTTAAGCCCTCGTTGGCTTCCACAAAGCTGATAGCCGGCTGCTGGTCAATCACCACACAGTCCACGGAGCCGTTTATCAGGTTCTGTACAGCCGTGGCGCCGTTGGTATAAGCCAGCACGTTCTCCTCACCGAAATCTTCGGAACAGAAGGTGTATCCGGTGGTTCCCTCCTGAACGCCGATGAGCTTGCCCTCCAAATCGTCCACAGAGGCAATGTCGGAATCCTCTTTTACGATGATCACCTGAACACCGGTTGCATAAGAATCCGTGAAGTTAACGTTCTTCAGACGCTCCTCCGTAACGGTCATGCCGGCCAGTCCCATATCTACGCCACCGGTCTGTACGGATGTTACGATTGCGGAAAAGTCCATATCCATAATCTCCAGTTCCAGTCCCAGTTTCTCGGCCAGAAGTCCTGCAATCTCCGCATCGATTCCCACGATCTCTTCTCCGTCGTAGAACTCGTAGGGCGGAAATGCCGCATTGGTTCCCATAGTCAGGACGCCTTCCGTCACGGTTTTCACTTCCCCAGGTGCCTCTGCCGGGGCTTCCGTCTCAGCCGGAGCTTCTGCATCCTGTCCCTCCTGTGCAGGGGCCTCTGTCTCTGCAGGCGCCTGTGCCGGCTCCTCCTGCTTTGATCCGCAGGCCGCTAAGGATACACACATAAGGCCCGCCAGTAATACAGCGATTAATTTTTTCATTTTTTCTTCCTCCCATATACTTAATCCGTAATACGTGTTTCATTCTATCACGATTTCCGGAAAATACAAGAGGAAAAATGAATAAATTATAGAAAATTTTGCATAAATTTTCGTTTTTTAGGCCAAACCGGGAAATCCCCCTACACTCTTCGACATTGACTTTCCCCCTTGATATGATATACTAACTAAAAATCAGAAGGAAATGAGGAGTTTGAAGAAATGAATCTTGCAGAATGGTTAAAGGTGCTTCTGCTGGGCATTGTGGAGGGCATCACCGAATGGCTGCCCATCAGCAGCACGGGACATATGATTTTAATTGAAGAACTGGTACATTTAAATGTAAGCAATGAATTTATGGAGATGTTCCGGGTGGTTATCCAGCTGGGAGCCATTCTGGCCGTAGTGGTGCTCTATTTTAAAAAGCTCTGGCCTTTTACCACCCCGGAAAAGGGATGGGTCAAAAAGGAAACCTGGTCTCTCTGGTTTAAGGTCCTGGCCGCCGTTCTGCCGGCCGCCCTTATCGGCATCCCTTTTGACGATAAGATCGACGCTCTCTTCTATAACTACCAGACGGTAGCCGTCACCCTCATCGTCTACGGCGTTCTCTTTATCGTCATCGAAAACCGGAACCGGGGACAGCGGCCCATTGTCCGCAGCTTCCGGCAGTTAAGCTATTCTATGGCCTTTTTCATCGGAGCCTTCCAGGTTCTGGCCCTGATTCCCGGCACTTCCCGTTCCGGCGCAACCATTTTAGGCGCCATGCTTCTGGGCTTGTCCCGGCCCATCGCCGCAGAGTTCAGCTTCTTCCTGGGCATCCCGGTGATGTTCGGCGCAAGCCTCCTAAAGCTGGTGAAATTCGGCTTTGATTTCACCGGAACGGAAATCTCCATTCTTATCGTGGGAATGGCGGTGGCCTTTGTGGTATCCATTCTGGCTATCCGCTTCCTCATGGGCTATATCCGCAAGCATGATTTCAAAGCCTTCGGATATTACCGGATTGTGCTGGGGATTGCTGTGCTTACATATTTTCTTTTGTTTGGTTAAGGGGCCATAAAAAACGGACGCAGTCAAAACCGGGAATGATCCGCTTTTGGCCGCGTCCGGCTTTATATATCCCTGCAAAACTTTCTACTTTTCTTCCAGCAGTTTCTCTACGCTGACCAGCTTCACACAGAGCACAAAGAGATCTGCCGCCATCTGAAGCTCTTCCCTGGTGGGGAAGGAGGGCGCCAGGCGGATGTTGCTGTCTCTGGGATCCTTTCCGTAGGGATAAGTGGCTCCTGCTCCGGTGAGTATCACGCCGGCTTCTCTGCATTTTGCTACAATGGCTTTGGCACACCCCTCCAGGGAGTCGAAGGAAATAAAGTATCCGCCCTTGGGACGAATCCAGCTTCCGATCCCAAGCCCGCCAAGCCCCTGCTCCAGGGTATCCAGAACCGCCTCAAATTTGGGCCGCATAATGGCCGCATGCTTGCGCATATGGGCATGGATACCGTCAATATTTTTAAAGAACCGCACATGGCGCAGCTGGTTCACTTTGTCATGTCCGATGGTCTGAATGGTCAGCTGCTTTTTGATATCCTTCAGGTTGTTAAAGGACGTGGCAATGCAGGCCACACCGGAACCGGGAAAACTAATCTTGGAAGTGGAACAGAATTTATAAACCAAGTCCGGATTTCCTGCCTTCTCACACTCGTCCAGAATCTCCAGAAGGAAATCCTGATCGTCGTCATAGAGATGATGCACGCTGTAGGCATTGTCCCAGAAAATGCGGAAATCCTCCGCCGCCGGTTTCAAACGGGCAAAGCGGTGAACCGTCTCATCGGAGTAGGTGATGCCCTGGGGATTGGAGTATTTCGGTACGCACCAGATTCCCTTCACAGCCGGATCACTGCTCACCAGTTCTTCCACCATATCCATATCCGGTCCCTGAGGCGTCATGGGAACCGGAATCATCTCAATCCCGAAGTATTCTGTAATGGCAAAATGGCGATCGTATCCGGGCACAGGACATAAGAATTTCACTTTATCCAGCCTGCACCAGGGGGTATGCCCCATTATCCCGTGGGTCATGGCCCGGGCCACGGTATCGTACATGACATTCAGGCTGGAATTTCCGTAAATAATCATGTTATCGGGAGATACCTCGGACATCTCTCCCAGAAGCTGCTTGGCCTCTTTCACACCGTCCAGGACTCCGTAATTCCTGCAGTCCACCCCTTCGGAATCTTTCAAATCCACGCCGCTGTGAAGAACATCCATCATTCCCATGGAAAGATCAAGCTGCTCCGCACTGGGCTTTCCCCGGGACATATCCAGATGCAGTCCCTTTGCCTTCGCCTCCTGGTACCTGGCATCCAGTTCTTCTTTCAGTTTCAAAAGTTCCTCTTTGCTCCATTGGCAATACGGTTTCATAATTTTCCTCCTCTTTCTGTTTTCATTCACCGAAAACCTTCTGCACCAGGCTGTTGTATTCCTGCCAGGCGGGATATTCCCCAAATTCCTCCCGGAGAATTTCCGCCACTGCCCGGTACATCCAGGCGTGCATATTCTTATCCTTTTCGTTAAAGCGCTCCCAGACCTTATCCCCGAGAATACAAAGATCCCGGTGAATGGCCCGGATGTTGGACAGCTTGTCCGCCAAAGCCAGCATTTTGGCATCTCTCCCCGCCTTGGTCTCAAGGAACGCCAGGGTTTCCTGTTTGCGCACCTTCCAGGTTAAAGACGCCGGAAGGTGCTTTCTCTTATCCTCGCTTTCATCCACCACCAGTTCTTTCACCCGGTAACCGAATCTGGCCAGCAGCTCCTCCTCCGTGGTCTCCGTATCCTCCAAAACATCGTGGAGTACCGCCGCAGCGATAACCTCCGGATCCTCCGTCATCCCCGCAACAATGGCAGCCGCCTCAATCGGATGCACAATATAGGGAATATTGCTTCCCTTCCTTGTGTCCCCCGCATGGGCCCTGGCTGCAAAAATAATCGCCTGGTCTACCAGTGTCAGTACCTTCTCCATCTACGCTCCTTTTCTTTCTGATTTGCTGTAACCCCTCAGCCGTACACCCGCAGGATAGCCGAAACTTCCTTAATCATGGACATCTCCCGCAGCACCAGAAGGGAATCTTTGAAATGGCGCTCCAATACATGATCCGTGATTACCACAAGCTCTGCCAGCTCCCCGCATTTGTTCTTCTGAATTACCTGGGCGATGCTTACATTGTTATTCCCGAATACCGAGGCGATTCCCGCCAGCACCCCCGGGCGGTCCTCCACCTGCAGACGCAGGAAATACCGGCTGTTGGTCTCCTCCACCGGCTTGACACGCAGATTCTTATAACAGGTACAGTGGATCCTTCCCGTACTGCCTGTCCGGATGTTTCTCGCTATCTCAAAGATATCTCCGGCCACGGCGCTTCCCGTAGGAAATCTTCCTGCTCCTCTCCCCATAAACATAGCGTCGTCCACAGCGTCCCCATGGACAAAGACTGCATTGAACACATCCTGGACGGATGCCAGAGGATGGTCTTTGGGAAGCAGCATAGGATAAACCCCAGCCTCAATGCCGTCTCCGGAATTCTTTGCCACCCCCAGCAGCTTGATTACCATATTCAGCTCGGCCGCATAGGCGATATCCGCCGCCGTAATCTTTGTAATTCCCTCCACATACACGTCATCAAAAGTCACCCTGGAATTGAAGGCGATGGAGGCCATAATCGCCACCTTCCGGCCTGCGTCATATCCTTCAATGTCCGCCGTGGGATCCGCCTCCGCATACCCCAGCTCCGATGCTCTGGCAAGGGCCTGGGAAAATTCCATCCCCTCCGCCGTCATGCGGGTGAGGATATAGTTGGTGGTCCCGTTTACAATCCCCATGACCTCGGTAATGTGATTGGCCGCCAGGCACTGCTTCAGGGGCCGAATAATGGGAATCCCCCCGGCCACGGCGGCTTCAAACATCAGATCGCAGCCGTACTCCTCCGCCGTATCCAGAAGCTCCCTGCCGTGCTCTGCCAGCAGATCTTTGTTGGCAGTCACCACATGCTTGCCTGCGCGCAGGGCTTCCAGAATATAGGTCCTGGCAGGCTCGATTCCTCCCATCAGCTCAATTACAATCCGGATCTCCCGGTCTTCCCGGATCTCCTCCCAGCTGTCCGTAAAGAGAGCGGAATCCATCCCCTCTCTCTTCTTCTTCGTATCCCGCACCAGGATCTTGCTAATCTCTACCGACGCCCCCAGCTTCTTGGGCATCTCTTCTTTCTGCCACTGAAGAATCTGATAGACGCCGCCGCCCACAGTCCCGGCTCCTAAAAGGGCTGCTTTTATAATTGGAATTTCACTCATTTCTTCTTCTCCTGCCTGCATAGCACTTCTCACACAGATCAAACGGATGCTCTCCGGCATCCCTTAACAAACAACATACAAATCTAGTGTACTATGATTTTACAGGCATGTCAAAAGAAGTTTTCTTCCGTTACTGAAATTCTGTCATATACCTGCGGAAATGCAGGGGAAGCAGGCTCCTCTGGCACCGGGGATTCCTGCGCTCCTCTATGGCAATGGTCCCGCAGAAGCTCTTCCAGAGGCGGCAGAACTCCTCCTCCCTGGGCGAACGGCGCTCCAGATAGGAGGCGTCCAGATCCCCGGCTTCCGCCAGCACCCAGGGCTTTCCTGTCCGGTGCAGGGCAAGCTGCTGCCGCCCCACATCGTGAATCACCCAGTTCTCCTGCCGGTAGCGATCCGCAAAATGGGGGGCCAGAAGAGGCAAAGCCGCACAGTCCGGTTCAATCCGTCCATACAGAACACCGTTCTCCAGTTCCTCAAAGCGCAGAAACCCCATGAGCTGATGGGCCTCATGCCAGGCCTTCATGCGGAGCTTCATCACCAGGGAAACATTCTCATTCTGAAGACAGTTCACCGCCTCCCGTCCGTCAATGAGATGAAGTCCCAGCACAATCATCCGGTAGATGGCATCCGCCCTCCTTGAGTCCCGGCAGGCTGCCGCATAACAGACGGCTTCCTCCCCCTCTTCCCCCATACGCTTTCTCACAGTGCGCAGTACTTTCTCCGCCTTTTCCAGATCCGTTTTTACCTGGCGGTATGCGCAGAAAAGCTCCAGGTTAGCCTCCGCCGCCGTCTCCAGTCTTACGGCTCCATGGCCCAGGCGGCTGTCCCAGGCCTCATATACCCCGGTCAGAATCCCGTCCAGGCTGTCCTCACATTGAAACACCGTAATGATATCCATTCGTTTCTCCCCTCTCTCAGGCCGGCCTCTGCCCCTGTCCTTCCCCCAAAGGCAGCTGCATATCGTCAAAAAGAGACAGCTGGCGGTAGGTTACATCCTGCCCCAATCCCAGGGGAAGACGTTCCTTTACATTCAAAAGATTCCGGGTGATGTAGTCTTCCTCCAGGCGGATGGGATACATGGTCTTTCCCCCGCAGGTAATGAAATAAAGGGCCCGCTTCAGTACCACTCCCATGCGCTTCAGATCCGGGAAATCCAGGCTTCCCATCCGCCGTGCCCTTATAATCCGCTGGGCGGACCGCACGCCCAGGCCGGGAACCCGTAGAAGCATCCGGTACTCCGCCCGGTTGATCTCCACCGGGAACTGCTCCAGGTGCCGGAGTGCCCAGTCGCACTTGGGATCCAGAAGAACATTGAAGTTGGGCCTGTCCTCGGAGAGCAGTTCTTCCCCCTCAAAGCCGTAAAAGCGCATAAGCCAGTCCGCCTGATAAAGCCTATGTTCCCGCAGAAGAGGCGGACCTCCGGGAAGGGCCGGAAGCAGGCTGTCCTCATTGACCCGCACAAAGGCAGAATAAAAGACCCGCTTTAACTGGAATTTCCGGTAAAGGGCCTGGGCCACGGACACAATCTGGAAATCATTTTCCGGAGTAGCCCCGATAATCATCTGGGTAGACTGGCCCGCAGGGACAAATTTGGGAGCATGGCGGTACAGAGCCACTTCCCCCCGGTTCTCCTCCATGCGGTTCTGTACCTGCCGCATGGGCGTTAAGATCCTGGTCCGGGATTTATTGGGAGCCAGAAGCTTAAGCCCCTCCGCCGTAGGCAGCTCCAGGTTTACGCTCATGCGGTCAGCCAGGAAGCCTGTCTTCTCAATCAGCCTCCCGTCCGCACCGGGAATGGCTTTCACATGGATATAGCCCCCGAAATGGTACTCCGTCCGCAGCTTATACAGGGTCTGGTACAAAAGCTCCATGGTGTAATTGGGATTTTTGAGAATCCCGGAACTTAAGAAAAGCCCTTCGATATAATTCCTCCGGTAAAAACCCATGACCAGATCACAGACTTCTCCCGGGGTGAAGGTGGCCCTGGGAACGTCGTTGGACGCCCGGTTCAGGCAGTACCGGCAGTTGTAGATACACTCGTTGGTAAAGAGGATTTTCAAAAGAGAGATACAGCGCCCGTCTGCAGAAAAGCTGTGGCAGATTCCGGGAGAGATGGCATTGCCCATGCCCCTGCCGTTGTTGCCCCGGTCTACTCCGCTGGAGGTGCAGGCCACGTCATATTTGGCCGCATCCGAGAGAATATTCAGTTTTTCCATAAGGGAAAGGGACTCTGGTATCCAAACCTGCTGCATCATTCTGCTCCTGTATTTTTCCGAATATTAGTTCGGAACATTTGTTTGTTTTATTGTAGCACGGAAAAGAAGGATTTGCAAGGGATTTTTCAGGCAGTTTTATTTCTGGAAAAGCCGGCAAAAAAAACAGCGGAAGCCGCCAAGATCCCAAGGCGTTCCCCGCTGTCTCTTTTCTGTCGGATTTTATTTGTCCCTACTCCGCAATATCGTCCTGGCCTACCGGCAGCACGGCCGCCAGAATCATACCCACAACCGCCGCCAGCGCAAGGCCGGAGATAGTCACGGTTCCCGCTACCGGAATGCTGTCGCAGCCGATGCCCAGAACAAAGATCAGGGCAGCAATCATCAGATTCCGGCTGTTGCCGAAGTTCAGACGGGAATTGATGAGAATCCGCACGCCTACGGAGGAAATCATACCGTAGAGGACAATGCTGATGCCTCCTGTCACAGGGCCGGGAATGCTGGTAATAATGCCGCCTACCTTTCCGAACAATCCCAGGATAATGGCAAACACCGCCGCAATCCGGATTACCGACGGATCATAATTCTTCGTTACCGCCAGAACCCCTGTATTTTCCCCGTAGGTGGTATTGGCCGGGCCGCCCAAAAGACCAGCCACGGCAGTGGCCACGCCGTCGCCTAAGATGGTGCGGTGAATACCCGGGTCTACCATAAAGTTCTTGCCCACCACGGCACTGTTGGTGGTAATATCCCCCACATGCTCAATCAGCGTTACCAGAGCAATGGGCGCAATGGCCAGGATGGCATCCGCCTGGAAGGTGGGAAGACAGAGTACCTGATCCAGTATATTTTTATCCAGGAAGGAAAGGGCGTGAGCCTCCCTCATGGGAGTCATATCAATAAAGCCCATGGGAATGCACACCAGATATCCCACAATAATGGCAAAGAGAATGGGCATGAGATTGTAAATTCCCTTGGCAAACACGGAAATGCAGATAACCGTAGCCAGGACCATTACCGTTACCAGCACGGCCTTGAGGCTGAACTCCCCATTCCAGTAGAAGGCAGAGCTGATGGCAGAGCCGGAAAGGCGCAGTCCGATGACAATAATAATGGGGCCTGTCACAATGGGCGGCAGAAGCTTATTCACCTTCTCATAGCCCACCAGCTTAATAAGCCCCGCGAAGACCGCATAGACAAGGCCGGCGATAATCAAAGCCCCCTTGACTGCCGCCAGCCGCCCGAGGTAATCGGGATCTCCCATGCGGGCATCCCCGATAATGGCACAGATTCCCCCGATAAAGGCAAAACTGGAGCCTAAAAAAACAGGTACCTTCCTCTTTGTAATCCAGTGGAATAAAAGAGTTCCGACACCTGCACAGAAAAGTGTGATCGAAGTATTTAAGCCCGTAAGCGCCGGTACCAGTACCGTAGCTCCAAACATGGCCAGCACATGCTGTATACCCAATATGAGTTTTTGACTTCTGGTTTTTTCCATAGCAACACATTCCTCCCTGGTGAAAATTTTTTCTTTTCTACTATACAATACTCCCTGCCGTTTTTCAATAAAAATCGGGAGAAAAATCTCCCGATTTTTATCAAACCCATATTTCTGCCTTTGGCGGGCAGAAGACTTGTCAGTTTAAAGGATAATATACCTTCCGGCTTCCCAGGGAAACAGCTATGTAAAGAGGTTCCCCGCTCTGGGCCACTTCATCTGGAATCTCGAAAATCAGTTCCCCTTCTTTGGACTCCCCCGGCTCCAGGGAGGTGCTGTTCAGGCACTTGTCGTAGGTGACGGCATTTACACAGTCATAAAAGTTCTCCCGGGCCTCATCCGCCACCTGGACAATGGGATCCTCCCCAACATAGTAAACCATAGGCAGGAAGGTATCTCCCTCCATCCCCCGGTTGGCAATGGTAAATTTGCCCCGGACGAACTGGCAGCCGTCACTTGCGGTATAAATATACATTCCGCCCTCAAATTCCTTTACAATCTCTGCGGAATGGTAGGTAATTTCCCAGCCCGCCAGATTTACCGGTTCTCCGGCAGCAGCCTCACTCTTTCCTGACAGATGATCCACCAGGGACGTGTAGGCTTCCGGCTCATTGATGTGATGGTACATGTACAGCAGGATATCCGCCCCGGTCATTTCCGAATACCGGGCCGCATCATCGTCGTAGCTGGTGAAAATAGATTCCGGCGGCGTCTCCAGCACATTGCCCAGGTGCCGCAGGAATACGCCCGTCCCGGCCTCATATAAGTCCACAGAGGTACTGGAGTTAATCTGCTGGATCTGGGTCTCGCTTCCTCCGTAGGTCTGGTAAAACTCCCCGGCCTCGTAATTGGCAGTCAGAACCAGATAGTAGTCCGCCTCCGCCAAAGAGGCAGGATACTCCTCCCCGGAAAGCTCCAGCATAAAATCTCCCATAATCCGCAGAGCCGTAGGAGAACCCTCCAATTCTTCCGTCTGGAGATTCCGGTAAAGGCCGATTACTTTCTTTCCTTCTATATCAATGGTTTCCGGCAGCCCTTCTCCGGGTTCCTGAAGCGCAAGCTCCTCTGCCACCGTCACCGCCAGTTCAGACTGATAGAAATCTTCCTGGGTCAGCTCCGAGGTTCTTTGGAAGGAATCCTCACCGTGTTTTCCTTCCACTACAGGAAGAAGGACATCTTTGATATAGGTGATATAGGCAAGGCCCTCCTCCAAGGACGGTTCCTCAATCTGATAGGGCGCCAGGCTGGAATGGAAATACGTGTCTCTCCACTCATCCAGGCTCCACTCATCAAAATAGCCGCCCTCCAGCAAGGCATCCCCCACCGTTATGAGCTTTCCGGGATTTTCCTGAATCCAGTCCTCCACTGCATCCTCAATCCTGGTCCCCAGGGTGCTGTCCTCTGGCGCACCTGCCAGAAGATTTACCAGCGTCTCTCCCTCCAGGCTGCCGGCCGCCCCGAACATGGGCATCAGGCAGTCGTAGGGATAAAAGGCCTCCTCCATGGAAGTCCAGAACCCCTCATTGTCCGTGTTCACCTTGGCAAAATAGGCCTCCGCACAGGAAGCGCTCACCGGATAGTCAAAGGCAAAGAAATCATCCTTCCAGACGCTTCCCTCCTGTGTGTTCAAATAGTTCTGGTACTCCGCCCCGCACAGAAGGGCAACGGCCTGGAACTGCTGGCTTAAGGAAGCGTCTCCTGCTTCCGCCTCCGCCTTCAAAGCCTCCAGATCAAGCTCCTCCCCATGCTCCTTCATATAGGCTTCCATGCTGTCCGCTTTTCCCGCCGCCTTAAAACGGCGCTCTGCCTCCGTGCCTCCTCCGCCTTTGCAGGCTGCCAGAAATACCAGCATAAGACAAGCTGCTCCTGCCAAAATCCGTTTCACTTTTGTCTTCCCCCTTTTTAAGATTTTTTCTTTAGTGAAAATCTATTTCCAAATAGGGGTTCTTTACCCTATGGAATTCCCCCTTATCGGCAGCTTCGGCATAGGCCGGCTCCACGGGAACCCTGCCCAGCACCTTTAAGTTCAGAGCTGCCGCTGCCTCCTCCACATGGCTCTCTCCGAAAATCCGGATCTCTTTCCCACAGTCCGGGCATTTGAAATAGGAATAATTCTCCACAATTCCTTTCACCGGAATGTGCATCTGCTCTGCCATGCTAAGAGCTTTCCTCACAATCAGCTGCACCAGATCCTGAGGTGAAGTAACCACCACAATCTCGTCTACCGGCAGGGACTGGAACACCGTCAAAGGCACGTCCCCGGTTCCCGGGGGCATATCCACCAGCAGGTAATCCAGATCTCCCCATATCACATCCGTCCAGAACTGCTTCACCACATTGGCGATGACGGGCCCTCTCCAGATCACCGGCGTACCCTCGTCGGGAAGCAGAAGGTTCATGGACATAAGGGCAATGCCGTTCCTGGTATAGCAGGGCTCAATCCCTTCGTCGCTGCCCTGGGCCGGCCCGTGTACCCCGTACATTTTCGGGATGGAGGGCCCGGTGATATCCGCATCCAGGATTCCCACCTTGTAGCCCTGATCCGCAAGACGGTTGGCCAGAGAGGCCGTCACCAGGGATTTCCCCACGCCTCCTTTGCCGCTGACGATGCCGATCACCCGGCGGATACAGCTGTCCTTGTTGGCGTCCACCTGAAAGCTCGTGGGCTGCTGCTTGCTGGGGCAGCCCTCACAGCTGGACTTGTCGCAGTTACTGTTGTTGCATCCTTTTTCTGACATTTTTTAATCTCCTATTCTAAGTTCCGCAGGTTTCCTGCCAGGCCCCTTTTCTAGAAGAATTTCCGGCCGCATAAAAATGCGTCCGTAAATCCTTCTGGGCCTGTCCGGAAACCTGCTGTTTTTTTATTCCAGTTCCGCAGGTTTCCTGCCAGGCCCTTTTTCTAGAAGGATTTCCGGCCGCATAGAACTGCGTCCGTAAATCCTTCTGGGCCTGTCCGGAAACCTGCTGTTTTTTAAAGTTCTCTGGTAATGTTTTTCAGCCACAGCTTCTTCCGGTAGCGCCAGGTGGTGATGGGCACCTTTACGATCTCGTCGGAGAGCAGCACCACAAAGACCGCCTTCACACCCCAGTGCAGCCAGAAGGCCGCCACAAAGCCCAGGGCAATGGAAAAGCACCACATGCCAATCACATCCACGAAAAAGCCGATGCGGGTATCTCCTCCGGCCCGGAATATCCCTACCACCATGGTGGTATTGTAGGACTGGAACACCGCATAATAACAGACTACAAACAGCATAAACCGCAGATATTCCTTGGCCTGGTCCGAGATGGTCATGCTGTCTGCAATAAAGCCCCGGCAGAAAAACAATGCCAGCGCCGCAGCCAGGGTGATTCCCACGCTGAGCCACACAAACTTCCGGGCGTAGGCTTCCGCAATCCTTAGCTTCTGCTCTCCGATGGCCTTGCCGATCATAATGGAAGTGGCCGCCGAGAGGCCGAAGCCAACCACCATAATGAGCTGCCGGGATACCTGGGCCACGGAATTGGCAGCCACCGCCGCACTTCCCAGATGGCCGATAATGGCCGCATTGGCCGACATTCCCAATCCCCACATCAGCTCATTGGCAACAACCGGAGCCGAAAAAACCAGGAAATCCCGCAAAAGCAGCTTGTCAAACCGGATAAAATCCTTAAGATGCAGGGAAACCGGATTGCCCTTCCAGTTTATGTAAATCACCACAATCCCCAATTCCACAATCCGGGCAAAGAGGGTAGCATAGGCAGCTCCCCGAACGCCCAGGGCAGGAAACCCCAGAAGCCCGAAGATTAAGAGTGCGTTGCCGATGATATTGACTACCAGGGAAATAAAATAGGTCCAGGTAGCTACCACCACCCGCTCCACACTCCGCATGAGATTCAGGTAAATCATAGTAAAGGCCACCGGCACATAGGACCAGGATACAATGCGCAGATAGGAAATTCCTGCCTCAATCACCGGTTCCTCTTCCGTAAACACCAGCATCAGCTGCCGGGGTATCACCTGGGCGGCCAGCAAAAACACAAAGCCGAGGCACAGGGCGAAAGACAGGGAAATGCCGAATACCCGCTCAATGGTCCGCACATCCCTCTTTCCCCAATACTGGGCCGTCAGCACCGACGCTCCCGAGGTGAGCCCGAAAAAAATCAGGTTCATAATAAACTGCACCTGGCCGGCCAGGGAGGCTCCTGACAGGGCTGTCTCTCCCACCTTGC
Organism: uncultured Lachnospiraceae bacterium; assembly: GCA_910586955.1. Taxonomy (GTDB): domain Bacteria; phylum Bacillota; class Clostridia; order Lachnospirales; family Lachnospiraceae; genus Laedolimicola. Next base: position 57,370 of record CAJUMM010000003.1, read on the forward strand.
CCAGCATCACCACGTCGGCAGTGGTCACGCCTACATTGATCAGATTCTGCAGTGCCATGGGAATTACAAGGGCTACTGCCATCCGGTAGAAGGCATGGTTTTCCGCTGCCGTCAATTTATTTTCATTTGTCATTGTTGTACTCCTAACATGCCGCGCCGTTTGCGCTTTCTGCACTCCCAACGCTCAGCCGCGCCGTTCGCAAAACCGCGCCTTCGGCGCTCTCCGCTGCTTCGCAGCTCTTTTTTGCTCATTTCCGGCGCTCCCTCAGACCATGCGTCACTCGCCAAATTCATGCAAGCATGATTTGGCTCCTTCCTTTGGTCTGGCTGAGCTGTTTCCCTAGAATTTTTTCCTCCACACCTGGGGCGCAAAGAGCATCAGCATAGGCAGGATCTCCAGGCGGCCTACCAGCATATCCATGCTTAGGATGATCTTGGAGAAATAGGAAAACTGCGAAAAGTTCTCAATAGGGCCTACTTTGGCAAGTCCCGGCCCCACATTATTCAGAGTGGTAAGAACCGCAGTAAAATTCGTCGTAAAGTCAAAGTTATCCACCGTCACCAGCAGGATGGATCCCGCCAGAATCACCAGGTAGCAGATTACATACACGTAAACCCCGTGGGTACTCTCGTCGCTGACCCGCTTTCCGTCCAGCTTTACCACATTTACAGACTTGGGATGAAGAATCTGCCGGATCTCTTTTCCGATAGTTTTGGCCAGGATCAGAATCCGGGATACCTTCATGCCGCCCCCTGTGGATCCGGCGCAGGCGCCGATGATCATCAGCAGCAGCAAAATCCCCTTGGAAAATTCCGGCCACAGCTCATAGTTGGCCGTCACAAAGCCCGTAGTGGTAATTACCGAGGACACCTGGAAGGAGGCATAGCGCAGGGCCCTCAGAGGCGACCCGTAAATATGCAGGATATTGATGGTAATCAGAGCCACGGCTCCGGCTACAATCCCCAGATAAGCCCGCAGTTCCTCGTTTTTAAATACAAATTTAAAATTTCTTAAAAGCAATAGAAAATAGAGGTTAAAGTTTACGCCGAACAGCAGCATAAACACCGTAATCACACCGTCAATGTAGGCGCTGTCAAAAGCCGCCACGCTGGCGTTCATGCTGGAAAATCCGCCGGTTCCCGCCGTACTGAAGGTGTGGATCACCGCATTGTACAGATCCATGCCGCCAAACAGCAGCAAGACTACTTCCACCGCCGACAGGGCCAGATACATGCAGTAGAGAATTTTAGCCGTAGACCGGGCCTTGGGCACCAGCTTATCGCAGGTGGGACCAGGCATCTCCGCCCGCATGAGGAACATGGAACCTTTGCCGCTTAAGGGAACCACAGCCATCACGAAAACCAGCACCCCCATGCCGCCCACCCAGTGGGTCAGGCAGCGCCAGAAATTCACGCCTTTTGGCAGAGCCTCAATATCCGTCAGGATCGTAGAGCCTGTAGTGGTAAATCCGAATACCGTTTCAAAAAAAGCATCCACAAAATGAGGAATCGACTCGGATAAAACAAAGGGCAGGGCCCCAAATGCAGACCAGAAAATCCACGCCAGGGCCACCACAATAAAGCCCTCCTTGGCATAAATAACCATATCCTTCGGTTTTCTTCCCAAAACCAGGGACGTAACCAGCAAAAGAACCGCCACCGTCACAAACCAGATTCCGCTTCTCTCCTGGTAAAGCAGGGATACCAAAGCCGGAAGCAGCATCAGGATCCCCTCTATCAGAAGCATTTTCCCCAGGATAAACCGTATCATACTGTAATTCATTACTCCACCCTCAGCTAACGCAGTATTTCTTTCAGATCCTCCAAGCCCTGGCTCATGCTGACCACCAGCACGCTGTCGCCTACCTCCAGGGTATCATTTCCTCCGGGAATAATAATCTGTCTCTTGCGGACAATACAGGCCACCAGATGGTTTTCCTTGATGGTCAGATCTTTCAGGGGAATTCCCGTATAATTGGTAGCTTCCCGGATCAGGAACTCCAGGGCTTCGATGCGGCCGTTGATCAGCTGGTAGACCGTCTCTACATTGGCGCTGCCCATGGAATTTTTCATGGCGCGCACATAGCTCATAATCACGTTTGTAGTCACATTTTTTGCAGAAACCGTACTTTCTATCCCCAGTTCGTCCACCAGATGCTGGAGGGCATCCTCATTGACCTTTGTGATAATCTTAGACACATTTTTGGTCTTGGCATACATGGACATAATGATATTCTCTTCGTCAATTCCCGTCAGGCTCACAAAGGCATCCGCATTGCCGATACCCTCCTCCTCTAAAAGCTCATGGTCTGTGGCGTTCCCATGGATAATGGTGGCCTTGGGCAGCAGCTCGCAGAGCTCCATACAGCGCTCCTTGCTCTGCTCAATGATCTTTACCTGCATTCCCAGGGTCAGAAGCTGCCTGGAAAGGTAATAAGCCACCCGTCCGCCGCCGCAGATCAGCACTGTGCGCACCTTATTTCTCTTTGCTCCCACAAATTTGAAGAACTTCTCGATCTCCTTGTGGGAGGCTGCAATGTTGATCTTATCCCCCCGCCGGGTCACAAAGCTGCCGTCGGGAATATAGACATCGCTTCCTCTCTGGACGGCGCAGATCAGCATTTTAATCTGGTATTTCCGGTAAAGCTCCATCAGGGAAATACCGTCCATAGGGCTCTGCTCCCCGATGGTCACCTCTACAAGTTCCACCCGCCCTTTGGCAAAGGTCTCAATCTTGGCCGCAGAGGGAAAAATCAGTACACGGGAAATCTCCCCGGCAAGAACCAGCTCCGGATTTACCGCCATACTCAGTTTTAAATCTTCCTTAAACAGGTGCATCTGCTGGAAATACACAGGGTTCCGCACCCGGGCGATGGTCTGCTTGGCCCCCAGCCGCTTGGCCAGAAGGCAGCAGAGCATATTCAGTTCATCCGTAGAAGCACAGGCGATCACCAGATCCGCACCCGGCACGTCCGCCTCCTTCTGCACCTGGGCATTGGCGCCGTCTCCCACCACGCAGGACACATCCAGTTCATTGACCGCATCCCGCATTTTGCGCTCACTCTGATCAATCAGTGCTACGTTGTATTTCTCATCGGACAGCTGCTTTGCCAGTTTATGGCCCACTTTGCCGTCCCCGATAATCACGATATTCATGTTCTTCTCCCCCTAGAAACCCTACCGGAACCGGTCTACCTCGAAATGTTCCATGGTTTTCAGGCAGTTCAAAATCTGCCGGTATTTATCCTGTGCACTGCCCGAAGACAGCCCGATATCCAGAGAGGCCGCAATGCTCTCCATGAGATTTTCATCCTCATACCCCTGCCAGGCCTGAAACAGCTCCAGCTTATCCCGCATAGTCCTTGCGTCCAGAAACCGCAGCAGCATGGGATTCGCCTCCGTAGGCGGTTCTTCCTTCTCAAACCGGTACTTCTGTACCGCATCCGGGTATTTTTTCCGGTCCACCTCTCCCACAAACTCCTCGTAAGGGCGGACCCAGATTTCCTCGTCTCCGTACATAGCCTGGTACACCACCATTTTCTCATCCGTTCCGGAATGTCTCGCAACCGCGATTACCTGATACACACTGCCTTTAAAATGCCGGTAATACTCTCCTTGTTTTACCTCTCTCACGGAAACCCTTCTTTCTATTATAAGTTCCGCATCCGCCCTCCCTGCGCACTTCCATTAGAAGCATTCACGGCCGCTTTCGCGTCCGCTCATCCTTCTGGGCGCACTTCGGGCTCCTGCTGGTTTTAGTTCCGCATCCGCCCTCCCTGCGCACCTCCACTAGAAGTATTCACGGCCGCTTTCGCGTCCGCTCATCCTTCTGGGCGCACTTCGGGCTCCTGCTGTTTTCCCAATACAAGCTAGTGTACCACATTTAGAAGAAAAAGAAAAGCCCTGCTATTCAGCCTTTCCCTTCCAGCCTCTTATATACCCATTCCCGGACCAATGCGTAGATCACGGAAGCCAGAGGAATAAAGACCAGCATTCCCACGATTCCCATTAAACTGCCGCCTACGGTCACTGCAGCCAGCACCCAGATGGAGGGCAGGCCTACGGAATTTCCCACTACGTGGGGATAAATGAGATTTCCCTCCAGCTGCTGGAGTACGAAAAACAGTATCACAAAGCCCAGGGCCTGCATGGGATTTACCATCAGGATCAGAAAGGCTCCCACCACGCAGCCGATAAATGCACCGAACACCGGGATCAGGGCCGTAAAGGCTACCAGGATTCCCACCAGCAGCGCATAGGGAAATCTAAGAATGCTCATGGATACAAAAAACATAACTCCCAGGATTACCGCCTCCAGGCACTGGCCGGTGATAAAACTGGAAAAGGTGCGGTGGCTTAAGGAACATACATGCAGAATATATTCTACTTTTTTTGCAGGAAGGATCGCCCGCAAAAGCTTTTCCCCCTGGGCGCCCAGCCTCTCCTTTTGGAGCAGAATGTAAAAGGAAAATACAAGGGCAATAAAGAAGGTGGTGACTGCGCTTATGATTGTCTTGGCCACAGTTACCGTGGAGGACAGGACGCTCCCGGCTCCGTTCCGGAAAAAGGAAAGGGCGGTCTCTATCATTTTCTCCCAGTTCAGCTCAATGGTCTCCAGCCAGGCGGTAATCTGCTGGTTATCATCAAAAAGCTCTTCCAGCCATACCTGGGCCTTGGGCAGAAAGGCTTCCACCGTGCTGCCAAGACTGCCAAAGGTTGCGCTCAGCTCCGGTACTACAACAAAGATCACCACGGCAATCACCGCACATACCAGAACCAGCGCCCCGGCCAGGCTCAAGGGACGGGCCAGCTTGCCCTGGAGTTTATGCCCCGGCAGATCCTTCTTGGGGAACCATTTCTTTTCCAGCGCCGACATAGGCACATTCAAGACAAAGGCCATAGCGCCGCCCAGGGCGAAAGGCCAGCAGATATTCCACAGAAAACCTACGGCTCCCAGTACCACGTCCAGTCTCTGTACGCCTACCAGAAGCAGAACCGTAAAGGTAATCAGCAGCATCAGTTTCTTCATATTTTCTTGATTCAAATTCATAGTCCTCTCTCCTTATTGCAACTATTATACGCCAGGAGCCCTAAAAGAACAATATTGTTTTCCTTGTATTTTTATTGTAACTATTGACATTACATCAAAACCGTGATATAGTACCAGAGACAGCCGGAACTCCAGGAGCCATGACGAATTTCGAAAAATAAAGGATGGTACTGCAAATGAAAATCTTAACTCACACCGATTTGCTCTTAGAAAAATTAAAAGAAGACTCCCTTCCGTACAAGGACCTGGAAACCGCCGGATACACCCTGGCAGAAAAGAAACAGGCCATCCGTTCCCTGATGAATATCCGTATGCCCAAAGACCTTTCCCCCGAGCTTCTCCGTCTCCAGGATGCCTATCTCCGGGAAGAGCTGGCAGCAAAAGGCACCGTATCCCTGGCGGACATTCCCACCATCCGGGAATCCGGCAGCGACTCCCCCTTCGGAGACAAAATCTCCCTCTGGCAGGGGGACATTACCAGACTGAAAACGGGCGCCATCGTAAACGCCGCCAACTCCCGGCTTTTGGGATGCTTTATTCCCTGCCACAGATGCGTTGACAATGCCATTCACAGCGGGGCGGGTATGGAGCTCAGGGAAGAATGCAGCCGCATCATGGACCGCCGGCGGGCGGAATACGGCGGGAATTACCAGGAGCCCACAGGCACAGCCACCCTCACCCGGGCTTACAATCTGCCCTGTGACTATGTGATCCATACGGTGGGTCCCATTGTCCCCGGCAGGCTCACCGATGCCCTCTGCCGGGATCTGCAGAACTGCTATGAAAGCGTCCTGGACTGCTGCATGGAACACGGCATCCGCTCCGTAGCTTTTTGCTGCATTTCTACAGGGGAATTTCATTTTCCAAGAGAGCGGGCCGCAGAAATTGCCTGGAATACCGTAACGGACTTCCTGGCGGTACATGGGGCTTCCATGGAGCGGATTATTTTCAATGTGTTCCAGGATGCAGATAGAAAATCCTATGAAAAAATGTATGCCTGACTCCTTTCCTAAGCCAGAATCAGACACCAGAGAGGAATAGTCACCATAGAAAATACCGTAGACAGCACCACGCACTTGGTAGCCAGTACCGCGTCGCAGCCGTATTTCTCAGCCAGAACCGCCGTGGTGCTGCCGGCAGGCATACCGGTAAGAGTGACAATCACCCCCCGGACCGTGCCGCCTAACCCTGCAGCCCTGCACAGAAGCAGTGCAAGAAACGGCAGCAGAAGCAGGCGGAAGGCCGAATAGTACAGAGCCTTCTTATCCGCCACGCTTCTTAAGGGGACTGATGCCAGAATGGTGCCCACAAGAGCCATGGACAGGAACGTATTTGCCCCTGCCACATTCCGGATAGTCATGGAGATTATTTCCGGAAGCTTCACCGGAAGGAACAGGAGCAAAAGCCCCAGGACCGCTGCCAGAATGCAGGGATGGGTGCAGGTCTTCTTAAGAAAGGCTTTCCCCCCTGTCACTTTGGTAAAGCACATAAGCCCCAGGGACCACATATAAAGCCGGAGGGGAACCGCATAAATAGAGGCGTACATAAGCCCTTCACTTCCAAAAATCCCCTCTGCCACCGGATTGCCCAGGATCCCCGCATTGGAGACAACCGAGGCATACTCCATAATCCGGCGCTCCGAAAGAGGCAGAAAGCGAAACGCCGCCTTTCCTGCCAGGAAGGAAATAAATAGAATCAGGATTGTGATCAGAAAAATCTTCCCGCAGGTCTCAAGAAGCTCCCCTGTCAGCTCTATCTGAAAGGATTTGAGAATGCTGCAGGGCAGGGTCACAAAGAGTACCAAGTCCGTAAGAAGCCTCTCCCCTTCCTCCGTAATCATATGGATTTTCCGCAGCAGGAAACCCAGGAGCATGATTAGAAACAGCATGCCCTGGGTGTTGTACATTCCCGAAAAGCTCATGTCCAGCCCCTGTCTGCCCTTTTACTGGGCCAGTTTATATACCTCCATGACCATATCCGCATCAAAGGCCGAATAGGCCCCGGCCTTTCCGGTCCCGGAAATCTTCATGGCGTTTGCCGCACAGGTTCCTAAGTCTTCCGCCTGGATCCCGATATCCTTAAGCCTGGTAGGCAAGCCCATGCGCTTCTGCCAGTCTTCCAGGCTGCGCAGGCCCTCCATCACCGTATCCTCCTGGCTGTCATACAGATGGGCCCCCATACAGTTTACGGCCCAGCGGACAAATTTCGTCGGATTCTTTTTCCAGGCATATTTTACCCAGGCGTCCGTGATAATGGAAAGAATCTCCCCATGGGTGCGCTTGAAGGTAACGGTAACGGGATTCTCCATGTGATGGCACACCCAGTCTCCCATCTCCCCGGCCGCCGGCTTGGTATTGGACATGGCCATAATAGCCGCCAGGTTTAAGTTGGCACGGGCGTCATAGTCCGTAGGATTCTCAATGGCCTTAAGCCCCTCTTTCAGGACTGCTTTCACAATTCCCTCAAAGTATCCTTCCATAATCTCGTTTCCGTTGATGGGGGCGAAATACACCTCCCAGCAGTGGGAAAGAATGTCCATAGCCCCGCAGGCCGTCATTTTCGGCGGCAGGGTATATGCAAATTCCGGATTGATAATGGCAAAGTCAAAGAAAAATCCCAGGTTATACAGTCCCACCTTCTCAGGCACCTCTAAGCTGTCGTCCACCACCATGGCGCAAAGAGACTGCTCGCTTCCGGTTCCTCCAAGGGTAGATACCACCCCGTGGGGAATCACCGGATAGGGCGTGAAAATATCCCGGTTTACAAACAGGCTCTCCTCCATATTTGCCTGGACTGCAATGAATTTTGCCGTATCCATCACGGAGCCGCCGCCTACCGCAAGGATAAAATCTACCGGTTTTTCCTTCACGGTCCGGATCCCCTCTTTGCAGTAGCTAAGCTTGGGATTGGGCTTCACATCTCCCATCTCATAGTAGGAAATGCCGTTCTCCTCCAGGGATGCCCGGATATCCGCCAGGATATTTTTCAGATAATCCCCGCTGTCATGGACAATCAGGCATTTATCGCCGTATTTCTTTATCTCTGCCCCCACGGTTTTGTGGGTGTCTTTTCCGAAAATTACATTTGTTTTCTGTGAATCAAAAAAATTATTCATACTATTTCCTCCCGCTTACTCTAAAATTCCAAGCTCCTTCATCCAGGCATTTACGTCGATCATGGCTTCCCTGGAGGGGGTGAGCGTCCCCTCGCAAAGTCCGGCTGCACTGGCGTCCTCTCCCAGCTGGCTCACCACATCAATTACCATGGGAAGGTTCATCCCCGTCATATGACGGAACCGGTAGTGCTCCATCAGACGGCTTACACAGTTAAAAGGCGTGCCATTGGGAATGTCCGTCATAACAATGGCCTCCCCCACAGCCAGGGCTTCTTTCAGCTTCTCCTCCACCTTTGCCGTCAAATCTTCCACTCCGTCTTCCGGCTCAAAGGTAATGGATGTAAGGTCCGGCTGTTCTCCAATGAGCATCGTGGTGCTCTCCACCATTCCCTTGGCCATACCGCCGTGGGAGACTAAAATTACTGTAATCATCTGCTGCCACCTCTCTTTGTCTTCTACCTCGTCTTCTTCCATTTAGACGCCACATACTCCTGCATATTTTTACACAGCTTTGAGTTCTGGTAAATATCTGCCGCCATGGACATCTGAAGTTTCAGGGTACATACCGTCCCGTTGTCATTATAGGAAAGGAGCACCTGCCCGAAAACATCCCGGAGAGCACCCTTCTCTCCTATCCCAATCCTGCGCCCTGTCTCCTCGTCCACCAGCTCCAGGCCCAGGACACTGGCATAAGGGATCATCACGGAACAAAAAGACGCCTCGTCCCCGTCTGCGGACCGGATGACAATAGCTTTCTCCAAGGTCCGGACGTGAACCACCGCCTGTTCCGGATTTAAAGGATCCCCGCCCAGATATATCATCTCATACTGCCAGCCCAGCACATCCTGCTTTTTCCGCATCCATCCTTTTTCTTTTCCCATCCGCCTGTCCTCATTTTTTCTGCCAGTGAAGCTTTTCCCGCAGGAAACCTTCCACGATGTCCATAACCTGCGCCGTCCAGAAGGGAGCGCCTCCGTGAGCGGCATTGTGAATGCGGTACATCAGGGCATCCTTACCCGCTTTTTTCATTTCCCGGTACAGGATTACGCTCTGCTCAAAACTGCAGCTCTTGTCCTTATCTCCATGGAAGATCAGCACTGCCGGAGTATCCGGCCCCTCCAGGTAGGAGGTGGGGCTTGCCTCCCTGGCCAAATCCAGATGTTCTTTCACGGGCACCCCTAAGACCTGATCAAGATGCTCGGTGGAACCGGAATGGTAGTCAATCATGGCCGGGAGATAGGAAGGCCCGTAATAATCTACCACTGCCCGGATCTTCACGCTTTCCTGGCGGTACTTGGGCATTAAAGCCATCAAAAGCACCGTGTGGGCCCCGGAAGAGCTGCCCCAGACGGCGGTCTTCGAGGTATCCCAGCCCATGTCCTCTGCATGGTCCGCCAGGAACCTTAAGGCTCTCCACCCGTCATCCGGCTGCTCCGGGAAATGATGCTCCGGCGCCGGACGGTACTGGGCACTGGCAACGATAAATCCCCGCCGGGCCATTTCCACCAGCTGGGGAATCCCCGGCGTCACACTCTGTTTCTGCCACGCAGAGCCCCGGACAAACAAAATCAAGGGCCGTTTCTCCTCCCCGTTTCCTATAGAAGGAAGCAAAAGCTGGAGTTTCAGGGAGGTCCCCTCCACATTTGCAAATTCAATATCCTGAATATATTTTACAATCTTGACCTGGGAGAAATCCGCCTCCAGCTGTCTCATGCCCTCTTCTGCCAGCGGGGATGCTTCCATGTCGTCAGCCGGAATGCTCCAACACTCATTTTCCGAACGAAGATTCACCATTCTTCCCCCTCTATTTTTTGAAGTATCATGCCGGCCTCCATGGTGCAGGCAATATCAAAATAGTACCGCCGGCCGGCCTCTGCCTTTATATTTAACACCGGACTGGCCAATCCGTCCAGCTTTACATACACTTTGTGAAAACCCGGCGGGCAGAGAATCCCGCACTGGGCGTCCAGGCCAATCCGGTATACCTCACTGCCATCCAGGAAGATCCGGAATTTCCTGGCGTTCCCCCGGATGCAGTGTTCCCGGAGAAAAGACAGCATGGCCTCACCGCTCTCTTCCAGCTCCTTCTCATCTACCGGATCGAACCGCTCCAAAAGATTTGCAGCCGGCCGGTATGTATCCGGATGAGCCTTCAGCATCTGTCCCAGTTTATCCAGAAATCCCATAAAACGCCTCCTTTTTGGCTGTCCCTGTAGAGAAAGAGGCGGCTTCTAAAGCTGTAATGCCTCCCTTAAGCCGCCTCTCTCCATCACTTTGTATACTCTGCCATGCAGTTAAGCACTGAAAATTCCCAGCAGGCCGAACAGAATGCCGGCCACAATCATAACCAGGATAATATGAAGGGATTTCTTTCCTTTGCGCAGCGCCTGTACGCATCCCAGAGTCAGCAAAAGAGGCAGAAGCTTGGGACAGATTGCGTCAAACAATGCCGTCTGGATGTTAAATTCCGTTCCGCTGATGGTGAAATTCAGGGCGCACTGGAGGTTTACATAATTTACAATCAAACCGCCCATCACGCAGCAGCCTACAATACCGGCCGCATTCATAATCTTATCCAGAGTTCCCGCCGCCATCACGTCCACGATGGCGTCGCCGCCCTTATTGTAGCCAACCTTAAAGCAGAGCCACATACAGCCAATCATAATGGCATACATGAGCACCGCATAGATCACGGGACCAAGAACTAAGCCATTGTTGGTCAGGTCGATACACAGAGCCAGGAGAATGGGAATGATAATACCCTGAATCAGGGAATCACCGATACCTGCCAGGGGGCCCATGAGAGCGGATTTCAGGCCTACAATCTGGTCTGCGTCGCAGTCTGCGCCTGCAGCTACCTGCTCCTCCATGGCGATGGTTACGCCGTGGATTACCGTACCTACCTCAGGCTCCGTATTCAAAAATGTCAGATGACGGGTGAGCACCGCTTTCTGCTTCTCTATATCCGAGGGATACAACTCTTTCACTACCGGAACCATGGAATACATGAATCCCATGCCGTGCATGAACTCGTAGTTTCCGCCTACTGCACAGGACAAAAACCAGTTTACAATGGATCTTTTTTGGGCTTTCTGCGAAACCTTTACCAATTCAGCCATTATGCCACCTCCGTTTTATTGCGATAGAAATAGATAACCGCTCCTACAAAGCCAATGAGTGCGATGGGGATAAGGCCAAGCTCCAGGTATGCGGCGGCGATAAAGCCTACCAGCAGCCAGATGCGGGCTTCTCCCTTGAAGATAAAGGAAAGGTTGATGGCAATACCTACTGCCGGGAGCATGCCGCCAATCAGGGATACTACCGTCAGGGCTTTGCCCATAAGCACGTCCGCCAGGGCGTATACCAGATCCGCTCCGAAATATGCACACAGCATACAGGGGATTGCGTATCCGATAAAGGTAATGATCAAAGGCAATAACCATACGGGAATCCAAAGGCCGTTAATCTTTCCGTCATCGATAAACTTCTGGCACAGATGGCCGCATGCGGACATCACGGTCATCAGCATGGTGTAAAGAGCGATGGCAACCAGGCCTACGGGAACCGCCAGCACCAGGGCCGCATCCATATCAAGGCCCGTGGCCAGAACAAATGCAGTACTCAGAACGCCTGCCGCACAGGGGTCTGCGGGGGAAGCTCCGCCGGCTCCGATCCACCCTAAGTAAATCATGTTAATCTGGGCACCGATCATAGCGCCTTCCAAGGGATTTCCAAATACCAGTCCTACCAGAAATCCTGCTACCAAAGGTTTACTGAACACAAAGTAGGCTCTTGCAAACGAACAGTTACCGATCCAGTAAATGACGCCGCATAAAAATGCCTGAAAAAATGTCATAACAATCTCCTCCTGTTTTTACTTCCGCTGTTTTGTTTTTACTTCTTTAAGAGTTTCGCCAGATCTACCGGCGCATTGTCAATGGCAAGCTGGTACACCATCTCGACGCCTCCGTCTATCAGCGCACCCATAGCTTCCTTCTCGCTCTCGCTTGCATAGAGATCCCGGATCAGCCGGGTGCGCTTGCCATACTTATTTCCGCTGACCGCCGCAGATCCGCAGATGATTTTGTCATAGGCTGCTCCCTGCTCCCGCATGCGCAGAAAGCTCTGGGCGCATTTGGTGAGCAGCATGACCTTCTCGTTTGCCGGAGAGTCCTCCTTCAAATATGTAATCGCTTCTTCCACGGTCAGAATCTTAAGCTCCGTTCCTGCCGGCTTCATTCCCATAAAAATCTTACAGGTAAATTTGTCGTTCACAAGATCGTCATCCGCCAACACGATCACATTTGCATGGGTTGCCTGCATCCACTTGGTGCATACCTGTCCATGCAGCATCCGCTCGTCAATCCGAGCCAGGACTACGTTCCTCATAAGCTCCCTCCTTTCTCTGGTTATTTACGCCTTTCCCACAGAACCGCACAGCTCCATGTGATGCTCTGCAACTGCTTTTACACCTGCCCCCAGCTTATCATACAGATCGTAGGGAGCCCATGTGCGCCACTGCTCGGGCAAAGTTTCTGTATAGTTCTTATAGCTGTCCAGCGCACCTGTGTACAGCTCATAAGCAACATTCAGTTTATTGATTCCCATACTGCAGGCTTTCTTTAAGTTCTCGTCTCCGGTGCCGGAACCGCCATGGAGTACCAGGGGAACGGGAACCAGATCCCGAAGCTCCTGAAGGAGCTCAAACTGAAGCTTGGGCGTATCCTTGTACGCACCGTGGGCCGTTCCGATAGCAACTGCCAGAGCATCCACCCCTGTCTCCTGCACGAAAGCCAGGGCTTCGTCCGGGCGGGTAAATACGCTCTCGTCCCCCATGGCCACATGGCCCAGCTCCGCCTCCACACCCATGCCGCAGGCGTGGGCAATCTTCGTCAATTCTTTTACCTGGGCAGCATTTTCCTCAAAGGAAAGCTTGGAGCGGTCTACCATAATATCCGTAAAGCCTGCATGAATGGCCCAGATGGCATGCTCATACTCTGCGCCGTGATCCAGGATGATGGATACGGGAACGCTTGCAGCCGCCGCCTGCTCCCTGGCCCATTTGCCGAAACGCATAATGTCATTCTTTCCATACATAAACAGCATGATTACCGGGGAGCGCTTCTCCTGGGCCGCCTCCAGACAGGCCATAAAATTAATCTCATTTCCGATGCCCAGAGCGGGAACACAGTAGTTCTCGGCTTTGGCCTTGGTTAAAATATCTTTCAAATTTGCTAACATAACGAATCTCCTTTGCTTTTTATTTATACTCGATGATGCAGCGGAAGGTATCCGGGCGAAGGGCTGTCTCGAAAGCCTCCGTGCATTCTTCCGGTGAAAATACGCCGCTTACCAGTTTGGAAGGATCGATGATGCCCTTGGTAAGGCAGTTTACAGATTCCGTAAAGGAGCGGACGCTGGGGCTCTTGGTTCCTGTAATGCGGATGCCCTTGTTGTGGATGTATCCCACATCCATGGGAATATCCTTTCCGGAATGAATGGAGCTGTACATCACCACCGTTCCCTTGGGAGCCGTCATCTTCACCGCCTGCTCCGCCACTGCTGCCACCGCCGTGGTGTTGAAGACCGCCTCCGCTCCCATGCCCTCCGTGAGATCTTTTACGTACTGCACGGCGTCTGTCTCCATAGGATTAAAGGTTACGTCGCAGCCAAGCTCTTCGGCCAGCTCCCGGCGCTTGGGATCGATCTCGCTCATAATCACATAGGCGCCCCGGGCCTTTGCACACATTACATGAAGCTGTCCCATGATGCCGCCGCCGATGACTACCACATTGTCCCCCAGGTTAATAGGCGCCTGGTTGATACTCTGGATAACACATCCCAGAGGCTCCGCAAATACGGCCTTCTCCGTAGGCATATCGTCAGGCACAAAGTAAACCTGATCCAGATTCAGCCGCAGGTACTCCCCCAGTCCCCCTGTTCCGGGAATCTCATAGCCCTCGTCAATATCGTCCGCCATCTTGCACAAATTTTCCATGCCGTGACGGCAGAAATAACATTTTCCGCAGGGCTTCTTAATGAGATTTGCCACAATCTTTTTACCGACAGGATATACTTTGGGATCCACTCCCTCCCCAATCTCTGCAATCTCTCCTGCAACCTCATGCCCTCCTACAAAAGGAGGCGTAATATACTTAATGACTCCCGAATACATGCGCTGTTCCCAGGTACATAAAGCACACCCGTTCACTTTCATCATAATCTGGTTTTTTCCCAGTGCAGGCTTCTTCGTTTCCAGTACTTCCGCCTTGCGCTCACCTGTAATCGCTACTACTCTCATCTTGAGTCTCCTTTCTTCCATCAGGCTTTCCAAAAGCCCCTTCTTAATTTACTTCAACTATACCATTTCCCAGCCCTCTTTCGAAATACCAAAGCACTTCCGTATCAATAGGGAAAAAATGTACAAATTAACTATTCATGCCTGGATTTCCCGCTTTTCTTTATGTGTTATCCCAATAGAGGAATGAAATTGTCCCTTTTTCACAGGCAATTCGACCAAACATCTTATTGATTTCGTCATGGTTCCATACTATAATGAAGCTCATCAGCCAGAAAGAGAGGAAGACATTATGGATTTACAGATTGGCGGAAGATATGCCGTTATCACCGGCGGCACCAAAGGAATCGGGGCAGGAATCGCCAAAGTCCTGGCGGAAGAAGGCGTGAACCTGGCCCTGGCCTACCGTTCGGACCGGGAGGGGGCAGAAGAGTTTGCCCAATCCCTTGAGGAGCATTACAACATTAAGGCAGCCGCCATACAGGCGGATCTTACCGACCCTGCCCAGGCTCAGGCCTTTTACCGGGAGGTTCTTTCCATTTACCCCACTACGGATATTCTCATCAACAACGCTGCCGGAGGAAGCCCGGACGGCACGCCCTTTGAAGACCTCACCCTGGAACAGTGGCAATCCTGCATGGACGGCTGCCTGTCCCACGTCTTCACCATGTCCCAGCTCTTTGTGCGGGAATGCAGGCGGGCCGGTCACGGCGGACACATTGTAAACCTCTCCGCCAAAGCCGCCTTTCACAGCAAAAGCCACCACAAAATTCCCTACGCCACCGCAAAGGGCGCCATTGCAGCCCTCACCCAGCGCATGGCAAACGACCTGATTGAGGAGGGCATTTTCGTAAACGCCATGGTTCCGGGTTATGTCTTAAGCAGCTTTTACCGGGATCCCGCCTCCCCCCAGTGCAGGGCAAAAGAAAAGGACCTGCGGATCGGCTGGGCTGTACCGGAGGACATGGGCCGCATCGCCGCCTTTCTCTGTTCCCCCTGCTCCCGGCAGATTATCGGCGCCGTCCTGGACTGTTCCGGCGGAACGATGCTTTGAGGCAGATCCAAAAAGAACCGGGACTGTCCCGGCAGCTCCCGATCCTTTCTAGGTTTCCTTATGCTATTGATTGTCAAAAACCGTTTTCAGATCCTCCGTCCGGTAGCACCGCTCCGTAAGCTTGCGCCCTTTTGCGCTGCAGAGCATCTGGTAACTCTCCGAAAGCTGCTCCAGCAGCTCCTCATAGGTACGGGCATGGGCTACCAGATACCACATATCCGTCTCCTCTTTCCTGCGGTAAATGCTGGTTCTGTTTTCCGTATGAAGGCCAATGACCGTTTCCAGGCAGTGCCCCCAGGGAAATCTTTTTTCCCGGTAGGGGGAGTGGATTCCCCGCACACTGTCCATGCACTCCACGGTATGCAGCTCCAGTTTCCCCTTCCGGTACTGTTCCTCCAGATGTTCCAGGGAAAACTGTTCCTCCAGCCAGCTGGCCGACATGGTATCCTGGATATTCCGGATATCCGCATCCGACATAACGGCCGACACCAGGATACAAGGCACCGGCATATTCTCCAAAGGCATGGTGGAGACCAGGAGATCAATCTTGTCCAGCTCTTTCCACTTCTCCAGCTGTATCATAGACACCACATCCACAATCTCATACAGGGGAAAATGCTGCCGGATCTTGGTAACCAGAAGCTGGGTAGTGCCGAAACCGCTGTTGGATACTACCAGGATGCGTTTCCCCATGCGCTTTTCCTCCAGCATGGCCTGGTAGTAAGTGGCAATATAGGACACCTCGTTTAAGTTTACCTCTTTCAAAGAATATTTATGGCTGATACACCACAGTGCGGACTGGCACAGTCCCAGCAGTTCCCCGTAATTTTCTTTCGTATCCTCCAGAATACTGCTCTGGATGTGAATGTCGTACCGCAGGCGGTTCAGCATAGGCCTCACGTGCTGCAAAAGTCCGTTCAGCAGGTCGGAATTATCGTCCACGGTAATGCGCAGGGCTTTCAGGACACACTTGGTAAGCTCCTCCGCCACCATGCGCGCCAGATCAAAGCCCTCCGGTGCTTCCGCCGGAAGCCTCCGGCTGTGATCCGGCTTTTTCACTACCAAATCCGAAGTAATCAAATATTTATACAGGTAATACATCTCCTGTTCCGGAGCTTCCCACTTCTTCCGTATCAGTTCCAAAAGTCCCCGGGCAAGCCCAAGCTGGACCTCCTGCAGTTCCTGGGGCTTTTCCTCGTTGGTCCCGATAAAATGCTTTCTCTTCACCCTGGAAATGCAGATCAAAATGTGATCCCGAAGGTAACTGTAATAGGGCTCCGAAACCATCTGGCCGCACTCCGCTTCCAGATATTCCATCATTTCCCCGGAGAGGCTGTTCTCCTCTTCCGTGAAAAAACCTGTATGTATAAACCGGCTGTCCTCCCTGGAAGACATGTATTCCCCCGGAGTGATCTCCGTATTCTTGGAGGGATTCCGCTCCCGGATCCAGGCGGCAATGGCATGCCGGATCCCCTTTTCCTGGCCTACGAACATCCTTCCCCTGCGGTTCTTTATAAGCTCCAGCCGGTACCGCTCTCCCCAGCGTTCAATGGACTTAAAATCATTTACAATGCTGGCCCTGCTCACATAGAACTCCTCGGAAAGCTTCTGAATGGACAGTCCCCTCTCATCCATCAAAAGCAACCGCTTCGTAATCTCCTGCCGCCGGGCTTCCGTAGTCATGGGGCCTGCCTCTTCCCCCTCGCTCTCCAGACTGCTTATAAGCTCCTGGTTCCCTCTCACCTTTTCCGGAAGGTAAATACCTCTTCCCGTCTTGCGGATCAAGGTTACATGATAAGGATTCAGATATTCCTGGATCACCTTCAGATCCTGCAGAACCGTTTTATCCGATACCTTCAGCTTTTCTGCCAGATATCCTGCGGAGCGGAATTGCTGCTCCTGCCACAAAAGCTTCAGGCACTTGACTTGTCTGGCATTCAAATTCGACATGGCGCACCTCACATACCCCAGATCTTCCGTACATGTTCCATTTTCGCACTCATGCCCTCCAGAAGGGCATCCGCCATAGTCAGGGCCGCCATGGCTTCCACCACCACCACCGCCCGGGGTACAATCACCGGATCGTGGCGTCCATGAATGGAAATCTCAATATTTTCCCCCTCTTTGTTCACGGTACGCTGCCTGGCTGCAATGGAAGGCGTGGGCTTTATGGCGGCCCGGACAATAATCCCGCTGCCGTCGCTGATTCCCCCCAGAGTCCCCCCTGCATGGTTGGTCTCCTTGCCAATCACTCCCTCCCGGCTTACAAAGGCATCATTGTTGCTGCTGCCCCTGGCCCCGGCAGCCCCAAACCCGTCCCCAATCTCCACGCCCTTTACCGCTCCGATGGACATGACAGCCCCGGCAAGCCTGGCGTCCAGCTTGTCGAAGCAGGGTTCCCCAAGTCCTGCCGGCACTCCCGTAATCACACACTCCACCAGGCCGCCGCAAGAGTCCTGGGCCTCCATACAGGCCTGCACGTACCGGGCCGCCCTCTCTGCCGCCTCGGAATCCGGCATGAAGAAGGGATTTTTTCCGATCTCTTCCCGGGAAAAATGCTCCCGGTCAATTCTCACATCTCCAATGGCACAGGTATAGGTACAGAGTTCCATTCCCAGCTCCTTTAATATCTTGGCTGCCACGGCCCCGGCCGCCACCCGGCCGATAGTCTCCCTTCCGGAAGAGCGGCCGCCGCCCCGGTAATCCCGGAAGCCATATTTCTGATCAAAGGTATAGTCCGCATGTCCCGGCCGGTAATAAGATGCAATCTCGCTGTAATCCCCGGAACGCTGGGAGGTGTTGTACACCACCATGGAAATGGGGGTTCCCGTGGTCTTTCCATCAAAGGTGCCGGAAAGAATCTCTGCCCGATCCGCCTCCTGCCTGCTGGTGGTATACCGGGACTGTCCCGGCCGCCTCCGGTCTAAATACGCCTGAATGTCTTCTTCCGCAAGAGGCAGCCCGGCCGGACAGCCATCCACAACAACCCCGATAGCCTTTCCGTGGGATTCCCCCCAGGTAGAAATGCAAAAATGTTTTCCGAAAATTGAACCTGCCACGTAAATTTACCTCCGCAATATGGTGCCAGTGTACGGTTTCTATGTAATATTCACATTATACTCAAAATATTTTGGGGTGTAAAGTGTTAATACCTTTACACCCCAAATGGACACGCAAGTAAAAGCCCCGGCTTTGGCCGCCGTGACAGGAAGACAAACAATCCCTGTCACACGGCGTCCGGCAGGACGGACACATCGTTTTTAATGGTGGAGAGCACGTAGAGGGTTTTGGTCCAGGACACTCCGGGCATCTCCTTGATCTCTTCATGGATGTTCTCCAGGCTGCCGGAACAATCCGTAGTGATCTTCAAAAGGTAATCCACATCCCCGGCGATATAATAACACTCGGAGACATTGGCATGAAGGGAGGCTGCTTTGGCAAACGCCGCCCCATACTTGGAATGCTCCAGGCGCACGGACACAAACACGGTCAGGTCATTGCCCAGCTGTTTTTCATCCAGTACAACAGTATATTTCCGAATCATCCCTTTGGCCTCCATCTTCCGGATCCGCTCGATCACGGCGGAAACCGACAGATTGATGCTCTGGCTGATGGTTGAAGCCGTCTGCCGGGAATTTTCTTTCAGACATTTTAAGATACTTAAATCAATGCAATCCATAATGAACCCCCTATTTAAAGTTCCGCAGATTCCAGTTCTGCAGCCGCCCTTCCGGTCTCACACAACGACAAAGGCAGCCTGCTTTCGCAAACTGCCTTTGTTCACCCATATGGGTATCTTAGCAGAAAAAATATTTTTTGTCCAGAAGAAAATTTCACAAATATTTTCTCTAATCGCGGGAGATAAATGTCTTGACAAACATACCAACGGTATGATAACGTAAATACATACCAAAAGTATGTTAAGGGAGTGAAAAGCCATGGCAAGGAATAAACATCCGGAAGAAACGGTGAATTTAATCTTAACCACTGCCTTCCGCCTGTTTATGGAAAAGGGGTATGAGCACACCTCCATCCAGGATATCATCGATCAGTTAGGGGGGCTTAGCAAAGGTGCTATCTATCACCACTTTAAATCAAAAGAAGATATTTTAGACGCCGTCACGGACCGGATGACGGCGGAGTCCAACCAAATGCTGGCCAGGATCCGGGATCGTACCGATTTAAACGCTAGGGAAAAGCTGAAAACCATTTTTAAAGACTCCATCAGCCGGCCTGTCATGAACGATATCTTCACCGTCGCCCCGGACTTCCACAATAACCCGAAACTGCTTTTCAGCCTTCTCCACGATACCATCAGCTGTGCGGCGCCGGATTACATTCTTCCTATCATGAACCAGGGGATTGCCGACGGCTCCATTGAAACCGATTATCCCAAGCAGCTTGCCGAGCTGATTCTCCTTGCGGCAAATGTCTGGATGAACCCCATGATATTTGACAGCTCCCCGGAGGAATCCTGCTGCAAGTTTCTCATATTCCGCCAGATGCTCCGGGGCTTCGGACTGGATATCCTGGATGATGAAATGCTGGAGAGACTGAAAGAGCTGGCATCCATTTATCAAAAAAGAAAATGACACCTATCTGCCCTCTCCTTTTGCGGAAGGTAAGCGGGCAGATATATTTTAAGAAAGAAACATACCAATCGTCGGTATGAAAAAGGAGGCAAAAATGAATCAAAAACTAGGTTCCAAAGATTTTACACTTATGGTAATCGGCCAGATTATCTCCCTCTTCGGCAACGCCGCCATCCGGTTTGCGCTGCCCTTGTACTTATTAAATCTCACAGGCTCCTCAGCCCTCTACGGAACAGTTACCGCTTGCGCCTTTATTCCCGCCATCCTGCTGTCGCCTGTGGGAGGAATTGTGGCGGACCGGGTAAATAAAAGAAATATTATGGTGATACTGGATTTCTTTACGGCTGCGGTTATCTGCCTGTTTTCCCTTCTTATGGACGGAAGGCATCTGATTCTCCTTGTGGCTGTTACGCTGATGCTGCTTTACGGCATTGCAGGCGCATACCAGCCCTCCGTGCAGGCAAGCATACCAGCCCTGGTAAGCCAGGAAAATTTTATGACGGCAAACTCTATTATTAATACCGTAAGTTCTTTTGCCGCCTTAACAGGTCCCGTACTCGGAGGCATTTTATACAGCGCCTACGGGTTAAAGCCCGTACTGTGGGTCTGCACGGTATGCTTCTTCCTGTCGGCAGTTATGGAAATTTTTATCCACATTCCCTTTCAGAAGCAGCTTTCCAGGGGAGGTGTCTTAAATACGGCCAAAACCGATTTTGCAGAGAGTATCCGGTTTATCCGGAAGGAAAAGCCCGTCATCGGAAAAGCCCTTCTGGCAGTCTGCGGCATTAATTTGTTTCTGGCCGCAATGATTACCGTAGCCCTGCCCTATCTGGTAACGGAGGTTTTCGATTTGGAAGCCTCCCAGGCAAACAGGCTCTACGGCTTTGCCGAAGGTGCATTGGCTGCCGGAGGACTTTTGGGCGGTATCGGCGCAGGCATTTTTGCAGACAGGCTGGAAATACGGAAATCAGGAAGCCTAATCATCTTCTGTGCGGTAAGTGTATTCCCCTTAAGCGCCTCCCTGGCCTTCTTTTCCTCCGGAATGATAAACTACATCGTTATCACTGCCTGCTGTTTTGCCGTTATGGTATTTTCAACGGTTCTAACCGTGCAGATGATGGCCTTCATCCAGACGGAAACACCGCAAAATCTAATCGGGAAGGTAATTGCCGTTATTTTTACGGTCTCTATGTGCGCACAGCCCTTAGGGAACGCCTTATATGGGATCCTGTTTGAAATCTGCAAGGGGTTTGAATATGCAGTTGTTTTATTTTCGGGAATTTTGTCGCTGATCATAGCGGTTCACACAAGAACTATCTTTCGAAGATTTTTCACTACATAATAGAGAGCAATTCCGGATGGGATCATGTTCCTGAACCGCGTCCGCCCCAGCCACAAACCTCAGTTTATAAAACTGTCAGGTGATTGCCGATTGGGAGTTACTATAGTTTCACATTCCATATATGACGCCAATACCCTAGGCTAAGCAAAATCCCGCAAACAGCAGTCACCATATCCGCGCACAGATATTAAACCCCCACGTTCCCGCCGGGAATCAGGCGCGGCAGAAAGAAAATCGAAAAAATCAAGATCCCTCCAATCACCGCCTGCAATTTCTCCATGGTATGCCTTTTATTCATATCTACAGAGGTAATGAAAAGCAGCACAAGGCCAATTCCCAAAAGCGCCAGCCAATAGAGGGGCATATGGATATACAGCCCGGAAGAATAGCCGTCCCACCCGGCATTGATCAGGGCTAAAGCCCCCCAGCGGCCAAACAGCATTTTCGCGTTCTTGCGCCTTTCCCTCTCCTTCTCCTCCTGCGTCCGCTGCCTGCCAGCCTCCTCTTCACATCCAACCAGCTCCGAGACTGTCGTTTCCAATATGGCTGCCAGCTCCGCCAGATTGGCAGCCGCCGGATCGCTCTTCCCGGATTCCCATTTTGCCACAGCCTGCCTGCTGATCCCTATCTGATCTGCCACATATTCCTGAGACAGCTTAAGCTGCTTGCGCCTAGCCTTTATCTTTTCACCCAGTTCCATGTCTGGCACCTCCTTTTGCCCCATTATACCTCAAGCAGACGCCCCTGCGCCAGCAACTATCCCGCAACCGGATGACAACATCCGAAATTTTTGTCATGAATCTGATCAAAGCCTATTACCATAAAATAAGCGAAAGCAGGATGACAAAAACCAGGAAGATTACTTCAGGCTGGAAATAATCTCTTCCGCCGCCGCAATCTCAATTTCAAGCTCCTTTGCGATCTCTGCGGCTTTTTTTCCCTGACCAAGCTTTTTTTGAACTAGTTTTTCCAAAAGAGCGCGCTGGCCTGCTTTTTCCCCTTTATGGTAGCCGGCTTGCTCTCCTTTGCTGTAGCCGGCCTGTTCTCCCTCCTCATAGCCCTCTTGGTAGACCGCCTTCATGTGCTTTTTCTCATCATACTCCGTCAAAAACATATGCAGCACCTCCGCCTTGTTTTTTCGCAAGACATCCTCCAGGATGCCCTTCTCGACGCAAGTGTCTATGGCTCTTAAGATGGCTGTCTTCAAGGGTGTCTTCTTTGCCAGTTGGGCGTTGACCTCCGCCACAAACTCGGAATATTCCCAAAGCCTCCTGCATTTCCCCATCAGCTCCTGGTTGTGCCCCCGGTTGATGTTCAGCATCACCGCCTTGCACTCCAGGCAGCCGGATCCGAAACCTCCCTCAAAGGATTCCGACAGATACTGCTCTCCGTAGTCGGCCTGCTCCCGCCTTCCGTTGTAAAAGACCACATATTTCGGCGTAGGGAGCTTGATCTGCTTTGAGCCGTATATATCCTCCCCCTGCTCCGCCACCCATCCCTCGTACTGCCGTGAGAAGTACCACAGGCCCCGCAGAGGCATATTGGGAGAGTATGTGCTCTGATGTTCGTAGAGGATCATCTGCTCTTCGATGAGGAAGGAAAGATCGTTCTTCATCTTCATAAAGATCGCATCCTCCAGGGTGATGATCTCCAGTTTCTCCGCGTCCGTGTAGCTGCTTTCGTTCACCGCATTGTACAGCTCCAGCAGATCCTTTTTGTCCCGAAACAGGAACCGGAACAGGCGATCCTTATAGCGCCTGTTGGCCTTAAACCTCCCCCGCAGGAAACGCCTATAGTGCCATCTTTCGTTCTTTGCCATAAACCTACCTCCATTATACTTGATTTTCTTTGGTTTCTCAATCGTTTGGATTGGAAATATTCCGGGAGACCCGAAAGAAATAAAAAGATAAAATAAGTAAAGATTTTACAACTGGAATTATACTACAATATAAGGGGTATGCCAATACCTAATTTTAAAATAGAAAGACAGCCTGCTCTCGCAAACTGCCTTTCTCTACCGATACGGATATCATATCAGAAAAATGTTTTTGTCCAGAATAAATTTTCACAAAAATTTGCGCAAAACACTTGGATTCCCATCGATTTTTCTAACCGGAGCGTCAACCGATGTATCCTGCGAAAAGGAATACAAAGGCCAGGGAACAAGCCGAAACGCAGATCCAGGTAAGGCCGCCCAAAGCAATGGGTTTGACTCCCTTGGAAAATACATCCTTAAATTTAATCTTAAAGCCCACCCCTGCAAGGGCAGAGGCAAAGAGGAACTTAGCCAGTTTCCCCAGGAGCTTAGCTGCGGACATCTCAAGTCCCGGTATGGTAAAGTTGAACACGCCAAAGGTATTCAGCCCGGCCATTACCACAAACCAGAGAATAAACATGGGGAAAGTCTTTTTCACCACGTTCAGCAGGGAATCGTTCTGGGCTCCCTCACTGTTTTTCGCATCCTTGGCCATTACTACAGTCCAGAACAGGGCTACAAAAATCAGCATCGTGGTACGTACCAGTTTCACGTTCAGGGCGCCGCTCCAGTCCCCAAGCCCGTTCATTGCCACGTAGGTGGCCTGGGCTCCCGCCACGGAAGAGGTATCATTGATAGCCGTTCCCGCCCAGAAGGCAAACTGATTGTCCGTCAGTCCCAGCATTCCTGTGAGATAAGGGTAGCTGAATGCCGCCAGGGTATCAAACAGGAAGATAGCCGCCATAGCAAAAGCTATCTCCTCTTCCAGGGCCTTGATAATCCGGGACAGGGTGGCAATGGCCGTTCCCCCGCAGATACAGGTTCCGCCTCCTACCAGAATGGAGGTATTTCTGCTCACCCCCAGCTTCTTTCCAACCAGCAGGGCAATGGTAAAGGAAAGCAGGATGTTAAACAGAATCAGCGGAAGGGCCTTCACACCCGTTCCCAGGATATCCGCAAAGCTTAAGGTGGCTCCAGTAAGGATAATGCCCCAGTTTAAGAATTTCTTGCTGGCAAAAGTGGTTCCCGCCTTGAAATCTTTAGGAAGGCTCGGCAGCAGATTGCAGGCAATCATGGATACCAGCAGGGCTACCATGGGTCCTCCCATGACCGTCCGCCCCAAAAGGGACGACTGCCAGTCTGTAGAAAGGGTTGCCAGTCCTCCAATAGCAAGGCAAAGAAGGATGGCTCCCGTCTTCTTATGATTCATTTTTCTATTCCCCCCTCGTGTATTTTTAGCAGGTAGCTCCTCCTGTGAGATGCAGCTTGGCATCCAGGATTTCCTGCTTTCTCTCCAGAATATCATTAGACAAAAGCTGTTTCTCTACATTCTCAAAGCCCAGACGCTCGATGGTCTTGGCAAAGCGCTCTCCTGTCTGTCCTTGCTCGCGGAACAAAAGAATGGCTTTCTCAATCACAGACAGGGCTTCCTCTTTATCCGTAAACACCTTGGAGAGAGCCTGGCCCTGGGCCACCTTCTTGCCCCAGCGTCCGCCAATGTAGATCTTGTAACCGTAGGTTCCGTCCTCGATGCAGTCAAAAGGACAAGTCCCCACGCAGCGGCCGCAGTTATTGCAGACATCCTTGTCAATCTCCATCACGCCGTCTACCATCTTGGCCGCATTCACGGGACATGCCTTCTCCACTGCACACTTCTTGCAGCCGTTGCAGTCATCCTCGTCATAGTTGGGGATCCGCTGTCCAATGATTCCCAGATCGTTCAGGTCCGGCTTCACACAGTTGTTGGGACAGCCCCCTACGGCAATTTTGAACTTGTGGGGCAGCAGTACCTGACGGTATCCCTCGTAAAATCTGTGGTGGATTTCCTCGGAAAGCTCAAAGGAGTCCAGAAGGCCGTACTGGCAGGTAGTCCCCTTGCAGGCCACTACGGGACGCACCTTAGAACCGGTTCCCCCTGTCACAAGACCTGCTTTTCCTATGTACTCGCAGAATTCGTCAATTTTGTCATAGGGAATCCCCTGTACTTCGATAGTCAGACGGGTGGTAAAAGTCACGATGCCGTTTCCAAATTTCTCCGCCGCCTCGCCAATCACTCTCTGCTGTTCTGCCGTGATCTTTCCGTTGACGGTGATAATGCGGCCGGAAAAATTGTCCGTACCCTTGTTGCTTAAAAATCCTCTTGCTTTTACTTTCTTTTCGTCTTCCGGGCTGATGGTAAGTGTTGCCATAGTCTTATCCTCCTATTTTTAGTTCCGCAGCTTCCCTCCCAGCACCCTTTTCCTGGAAGGATTTACAGCCGCTTTGCGTCTGCAGCTCCTTCCGGCGCTTTCCGGGAATCTGCTGTTTTTTAGTTTAGTTCATGTGTATTTAGTCCTCTTCTTCCACCGTATTGAAGGTGGTTCCGCCTTCCAGGACCTTTGTGTTGGTGTAGCCGTAATGTTTCAGGCGGTTCTGGGTCATGTATGCCCGTTTTCCTTTTGCACATACCAGGAGCAGCTTCTCGTCTTTTCCCAGTCCTTCCACTTCTCCCTCAATCTTGGTGAGATCCAGATAAGGCGCTGAGTGAATGGAGGGCTGAGGAGAAGCGTCTACCAGGCGGTATCCCTCTGCGGCTCCCTCCGCGAACTCGGCCGGAGTAAAGCTGTCCAAGGTGCCGCTCATTTTGTTCAGCAGCACATTGAGAGCATGGGCAAAGGGATGGATGGCCGTGGAGAAGGGCGGGGCATATGCAAAGTCCAGATTCTCCAGCTGATCCACAGTGGCGCCCAGGGAAATGGCTGTTACGGCAATGTCCGTCACCTTGTCCACCGCGCCGGTTCCCAGAACCTGCAGGCCCAAGAATTTCCGGGTGGTTTTGTCCGCTACCATCTTAATGATAAAGGAGCCTGCCCCCGGATAGTAATGGGCTTTATCGTCCACAACGGAGAGGGCCGTAATCACGTCATGGCCTGCAGCCTTTGCAGCCGTCTCGGTGAGGCCTGTGCGTCCCGTATTGATGCCTCCCGGCAGCTTGGCCACGCCGGTTCCCAGCACACCTGCATATTCCTTGCTTCCGCCGCAGATATTTGCTGCCAGCACCCGGCCTGCAATATTGGCCGTGGAACCCATGGGGGACCATGCCGGCTCTCCTGTCTCGCGGTTTGTCACCATGGCGCAGTCACCCACCGCATAGACATCCTCCACATTGGTGCGAAGGTTCTTATCCGTGAGAATGGTTCCTTTGAACATCTCGATGCCGCTGCCCTCCAGAAATGCCGTGTTGGGACGGATACCGATAGCCAGGATAAGGGCGTCTGCCTTCACTGCGCGCTTGCTGGTCTGCACCTTCTCTACCTTTCCCTCTCCCAGGACTCCTTCCAGGGCTACACCGGTCATGGGATTGATACCCGCATCGGCCATCTTGTTTTCTACGTACTCGGAAAGTTCCGGATCCAGGAAATTGGGAAGTACATGGGGGGCAAAATCAATCACGTTCACACGCACACCCTTTTTTGCCAGGTTTTCCGCCACCTCAAGGCCGATAAAACCGCCGCCTGCCACTACGGCCCGCTTAATTCCCCCTGCCTCTACAGCCTCTCTAAGGGCGATGGCGTCCTCCGGCGTACGCATAAAAAATACATTTTCCAAATCCAGTCCCGGAATATCCGGACGGAAGGGAGAAGCGCCGGAGGCAATCACCAGCTTGTCATAGCTGTAAGTGCCGGTCTCCCCCTCATGTACGGCCGTCACCGTCTTGGCCGCCGTGTCAACCGCTGTCACTTCTGTCTCGGTCAGAACCTTGGCTCCTGTCAGCCTGGAAAATGACTCCGGCGTATTCACGATCAGCTGCTCCTTGGCAGGAATCACACCGCCCACATAATAGGGAAGCCCGCAGCCCGCATAGGAAATATCTTTTCCCTTGGTGAGGATGGTAACCTCACAGCTCCGGTCTTCCCTCTTGATTTTCGCCGCAGCCTTCGTTCCGGCCGCAACGCCACCGATAATCAGTACTTTCATCGGTTTCTACCCCTTTCTTCTTGTTAATTCTTTAACATTTTGACAGTTGATACCATTCTGTCCCTGTTGTATCCATTATAACACTTGCTAATCAATAATAATAATGATATTATTTGATTAAAAACATAGGTATTGCCTATTAACTGGGGGGGGGATTAGATCGGAAGAGCGTCGTGTAGGGAAAGAGTGTAGATCTCGGTGGTC